>JACQAX010000384.1 GCA_016194795.1 Deltaproteobacteria bacterium
CTTTTTCTCGAGCGCCGTGCGGCGGAGCGAGTAGCTGTCCAGGATCGCCTTCTCGCCGGCCGTCGTGTTGACGACGAGCTGGTAGCGACCGGCGGCGAGCTGGCCGACGCAGTCGGGAAAGCCCTTCCCGTACTTCTGCACGAGGTCGGCCGGGATGTTGTACTTCGAGAGATACGAGTGCGTCCCCGGCGTCGCGTCGAGCGAGAAGCCCAGGGCGATGAGCTTGGCGGCGATCTCGACGACGCCGGCCTTCTCCTCGTCGGCCACGGAGATGAGCGCGCGTCCCTTGCGCGGAACGGTCACGCCCGCGCCGATGAGCGCCTTGGCGTACGCGGCCGGAAAATTGTCGGCGCGGCCCATCACCTCACCCGTCGATTTCATCTCGGGCCCGAGCAGGACGTCGACGCCCGGGAACTTGTGGAACGGGAAGACCGGCATCTTGACGTTGTAGGTCGCGAGCTTCGTGTCGAAGTCGTGCGCGAAGCCGATGTCTTTCAGCTTCTGGCCGAGCATCAGGCGCGTGGCGAGCTTGGCGAGCGGCACGCCGACCGCCTTGCTGATGAAGGGAACCGTGCGCGACGCGCGGGGGTTCACCTCGAGAACGTAGATCTCGGAGCCCTGCACGGCGAACTGGATGTTGATCAGGCCCACGACGTTGAGCTTGCGCGCGAGGATGCGCGTTTGCTCGCGCAGGCGGCTGATGAGCTCGGGACCCAGGGTGAACGGAGGCAGGCTGCAGGCGCTGTCGCCGGAGTGGACGCCGGCTTCCTCGATGTGCTCCATGATGCCGCCGATCAGCACGGTCTCGCCGTCGGAAACGGCGTCGACGTCGACCTCGACGGCGTTGGTGAGGAAACGGTCCATGAGCACCGGGCGCGAATCGGAGATCTCGATCGCGTCGCCGATGTACTGGAGGAGGCTTTCCTTGGTGAACACGACCCGCATCCCGCGCCCGCCGAGCACGTAGCTCGGGCGGATCATGATCGGGAAGCCGATCTCGTCGGCGGCCTTCGACGCCTCGGCCACGCTGGTCGCCGTGCGGCTCGCCGGCTGGCGCAGGCCCTGCACCTCGAGATCTTTCATGAGCGCCTCGAAGAGCTGGCGGTCCTCGGCGGCGTCGATGCTCTCGACGCTCGTGCCGATGATCTTCACGCCGCGCTGGCTGATGGCGCCCGAGAGCTTGAGCGGGGTCTGGCCGCCGAACTGGACGATGGCGCCCACGGAGTTCGGCTCCTGGCGCGCGATCTCGAGCACGTGCTCGACGGTCAGCGGCTCGAAGTACAGCTTCGAGGAGACGTCGTAGTCGGTCGAGACCGTTTCGGGGTTGCAGTTGATCATGATGCTCTCGTAGCCCTGCTCGCGCACCGTTTCGGAGGCGTGGACGCAGCAGTAGTCGAACTCGATGCCCTGACCGATGCGGTTCGGCCCGCCACCGAGAATCATCACGGCCTTTTTCGCGGGAGCGGGGGAGGGAATCTTCGCGCCGTAGGTGCTGTAGACGTAAGGCGTCTTCGCCTCGAACTCGCCGGCGCAGGTGTCGACGAGCGAAAACGAAGGGAGGATCTTCCTCTTCACTCGCTCGGCGCGCACCTCGTCCTCGGTCGAGCCGCAAAGGCGCGCGAGATCGCGATCGGGATAGCCGAACTGCTTGGCGACGAGCAGCTCCCTGTCGGTCCACTGCGAGACCTTGCTCTTCTTCGCCTGGAGAAAACGCTCCAGCTCGAGGATCTCGCTGATCTGGTCCAGGAACCAGCGGTCGATGCCGGTCAGCTCCGACACGCGCGTGGTCGAGAGCCCACGGCGCAGCGCCGAGGCGACGTACCAGATGCGGTCCCAGTAGGTCTGCGAAAGGCGCGCTTCGAGGTCGGCGGTCGATCTCGCGGGGTCGTCGTCGAACTCGGTCGGCTTGAACCAGGTGCGACGGTGCTCCATGCTGGCGAGCGCCTTGAGAAACGACTCCTTGAACGTGCGTCCCATCGCCATTGCCTCGCCGACGCTCTTCATCTGGGTGCCGAGCAGCGGGGGGCTCTGGGTGAACTTCTCGAAGTCGAAGCGCGGGATCTTTGTCACGACGTAGTCGATGCTCGGCTCGAAGCTCGCGGGCGTCGTGCCGGTGATCTCGTTCTTGAGCTCGTCGAGCGTGTAGCCGACGGCCAGGCGCGCGGCGACTTTGGCAATGGGGAAGCCGGTTGCTTTCGATGCCAAGGCCGACGAGCGCGAGACGCGCGGGTTCATCTCGATGACGACCGTGCGGCCCGCGTCGGGACCGCTGGGCTTCACCGCGAACTGGATGTTGCTGCCGCCGGTTTCGACGCCGATGGCGCGGATGATTTTTTTCGAGAGGTCGCGCAGGTGCTGGTACTGGCGGTCGGTCAGCGTTTGCGCGGGCGCGACGGTGATGCTGTCGCCGGTGTGCACGCCCATCGGGTCGAGGTTCTCGATCGAGCAGACGATGATGACGTTGTCTTTTTTGTCGCGCACGACCTCGAGCTCGTATTCCTTCCAGCCGAGCAGGCTTTCCTCGACGAGCACCGACTTCGTCGGGCTGAGAAAGAGGCCGCGCTCGAGCAAGCGCTCGAACTCCTCCTGCGTGTGCGCGACGCCGCCGCCTTCGCCGCCCGAGGCTCGCGCCGAGCAGCCGGACGCCGTGCCTGGCGAGGATGCCGGCTTCGGCGAGCTGGACGGCCATGTTGAGGGCCGTCTGGCCGCCCATCGTCGGGAGAAGCGCGTCGGGCTTCTCTTTCTCGATGATCATCTCGAGGAACTCGACCGTCAGCGGCTCGATGTAAACCTGGTCGGCGAACTCGGGGTCGGTCATGATCGTCGCCGGGTTCGAGTTGGCGAGGATCATGCGGTAGCCTTCGGCTTTCAGCGCTCGCAGCGCCTGGGTGCCGGAGTAATCGAACTCGCTGGCCTGGCCAATCGTGATGGGACCGGACCCGATCAGCAGAATCGTTCGAATACTTGTGTCTTTCGGCACCTCAACTCCTTTTTTTAGAACGGCACCTGCGTTTTGATCTCGCCCCCGTCACCCGTGGGGAGCGGCATCAGCTCGACCCGAATGCGTTCTGGTTCCGGGACCGTATCATTATAGGTCTCGACTGCTTTTTCCAGCATTTTCTCCTTCGCTTTGAGCGCGTACTGGCCGTAGCCATAGCCGGTAATCGCTAGCAGGAGCCCCGAGAAGAGGAAGGTGTTGCGCGTGTCCCGGTTGCCGAGCGGGCTGGCCTTGGTGCTCGCATAAAGAGAGCCGCC
>JACQAX010000385.1 GCA_016194795.1 Deltaproteobacteria bacterium
CTCGTTGATGAAGCCCAGCACCTCGCCGATCTTCACCGTGTCGCCCGCGGCGTGCTGGATGTTCAAAGCGCCCGCGTAGTCGGCGATCACCTCGACCGTAGCCTTGTCCGACTCGATCTCGAGGATGACCTCGCCCGCTTTCACCGACTCGCCGTTGCCTTTTTTCCAGCCTCCGATGCGAACTTCGGTGATGCTCTCGCCTACGCTTGGCGCCTTGATCTCTCTCTTCACTTCAGTGCCTCCTCGATGATGCTCTTCTGCTCTTTGTCGTGAACCTTGTGCGAGCCGACGGCGGGCGCCGCGGCGGGGTTGCGGCCGACGTAGGTGAGCTTGCGGCCGGGGCCCAGGGCCTCCGGCAGGAAGTCGCGCACGAAGTTCCACGCGCCCATGTTGCGCGGCTCTTCCTGCACCCACAGGACCTCGGCGCTCGCGCCGTACTCGCGCAGGATCGAGTCGACCATCTGCGCCGGCCACGGGTAGAGCTGCTCGACGCGCACGAGCGCGACGTTCGTGAGCTTGCGCTCTTCGCGGGCGGCGGCGAGGTCGTAGTAGATTTTTCCCGTGCAGAAGATCACGCGCGTGGGCTTCTTGGGCTTCAGCGGATCGTCGAGCACCTCGTGGAACGTGCCTTGAGTGAACTCGGTGAGGTCCGAGACGGCCTTCGGGTGGCGCAGCAAGCTCTTGGGCGACATCACGACCATGGGCTTTCTGAAGTCGCGCTTCACCTGCCTGCGCAGCGCATGGAAGATCTGCGCAGGAGTGGTGAAGTTGCAGATCTGCATGTTGTTGCGGGCGCACATCTGCAAGAAGCGCTCGAGCCTTGCGCTCGAGTGCTCGGGGCCCTGCCCTTCGTAGCCGTGCGGCAGCAGCAGCACGAGACCCGACATGCGCTGCCACTTGCTTTCGGAGCTCGCGATGAACTGGTCGATGATGACCTGCGCGCCGTTGGCGAAGTCGCCGAACTGCGCCTCCCAGATCGTGAGCGCTTTGGGGTCGGCAAGGCTGTGGCCGTACTCGAAGCCCAGCACCGCCGCCTCTGAGAGTGGGCTGTTGAGGACGAGGTAGTCGGCCTGCCCCGGCGCGATGTGGTTGAGCGGCGTGTAGCCCTCGTTGTTCTCGGCGTCGTAGAGCACGCTGTGGCGGTGGGTGAACGTGCCGCGCTCGGCGTCCTGACCGCTCAAGCGCACGTGCGTTCCTTCGAGCACGAGCGCGCCATAGGCGAGCGTTTCGCCCGTGCCCCAGTCGATGCCCTTGCCGTCGTCGACCATTTTCTTGCGCGTTTCGAGCAGGCGGACGAGCTTGGGATGCGTGTGGAAACCAGCCGGTACGGTCGCGATCGCCTGGCCCACGGCCTTGAGCGTCTTTTCGGCCACCTTGGTGTCGACCTTGGCGAAGATGTCCTCGTCGGTAGCTCTGCGCAGGCCCTTCCAAGCGCCTTCGAACACCGAGACGTGCGGCGGCTCTTTGCTGGTTTTGGCGATGGCGTGCGAGGCCGCGAGGCGCTCGTTCTGCGCGTCGACGAGCTTTTGCACGTCCTGCTCCGTGAGGGTTCCTTCCCCGGTAAGACGCTTGGCGTAGACTTCGCGCGGAGACGGGTGGTCCTTGATCTGCTTGTACATCACGGGCTGGGTGAAGCTCGGCTCGTCGCCTTCGTTGTGGCCGTACTTGCGGTAGCAGAGTAGATCTACGACGACGTCGCGGTGGAACTGCTGGCGGAACTGCACGGCGAGCTGGGTGACGTAATACACGGCTTCGGCGTCGTCGCCGTTGACGTGGAAGATCGGCGTCTCGAGCATCTTGGCGAGATCGGTCGCGTAGGTCGTCGAGCGCGAGTCGCGTGGGAGCGTCGTGAAGCCGACCTGGTTGTTGATGACGATGCGGACCGTGCCGCCCGTGGAGTACCCGTGCAGGAGCGAGAGCTGGATCGTCTCGTAGACGATGCCCTGGCCGGCGAACGCGGCGTCGCCGTGGATGGTGACGGGTACGACCTGCTTGAAGGCGGTCTGGAGATTGGTCGTGACGGTCGCGTCGGTGTGGCCCGCCTCGCGCGCGCGCAGGCGCTGCTTGGCGCGAGCGACGCCCTCGACGACGGGCGCGACGAACTCGAGGTGCGAGGGGTTGTTGGCCAGGCTCAGGTGCACGGCCTTCTCGCCGACCTTGTAGTCGGCCGAGTAGCCCATGTGGTACTTCACGTCGCCTTCGCCCGAGGTGGTGTCGGCGGCGAAGTTGCCCTCGAACTCGCCGAAGATGTACTCGTATTTCTTCCCGAAGATGTTCGTCAGCACGTTGAGGCGGCCGCGATGGGCCATGCCGAGCACGACGTCGGTGGCGCCGAGGCCGGCCGATTCGGTGATGAGGCAGTCGAGCATCGGGATGAGCGCGTCGCCGCCCTCCACCGAGAAGCGCTTCTGCGCGACGTAGCGCGTGTGCAGGAAGCGCTCGAACGTTTCGGCGTCGGTGAGCTTGGAGAGCACGCGCGTCTTGGCTTCTTTCGAAAGCGTGGTTTTTCCGCGCGAGGCCTCGAGCTTCTCCTGGAGCCATTCGCGGGCGGCCGGATCCTGGATGTGGGTGTACTCGACGCCGATCGGGCCGCAGTACGTCTCGCGCAGGCGCGCGATGACTTCGCGCAGGGTCGCCGGCGAGTCGAAGCCGACGCGCTTGGCCGCGGTGAACTTCTTGTCGAGATCGGCCTCGGTGAGGTCGAACGCCGAGAGCTCGAGCAGCGGATGCGTTTTCGGGGCGTCCTGGAGCGGGTTGATGCTCGCGAGCAGGATGCCGAGCTCGCGATAGTGCTGGATCAGCTCGGCGACCTTCGCTTCGGGATTGGTGACGACGCCGGGACCGGGCGAAACGGTCGCTACCGGCGCGAGGTGCGACGCCGCCGAGCCGTTGCCGTTGGACTTGGCCGCGCCATTCCCATTCGCCGGATGCTCGAAGCCGTCGAGAGGGGCTTCCTGCGCGAGCTCGATGCCGTCGAAGAAGTAGCGCCACGACTCGTCGACCGAGTCGGGGTTCTCGAGATAGCGTTGAAAAAGTTCTTCGATGTAATCGGCGTTCTGCGACTTCAAGTAGTTGAGCTTATTCATGTCCTGTCCTAATGCTTGTGGGTAAGTATTAGCGTTTATCGGGTAAAGAAACAACTAGAAGAGAACGCTCAACCCTGTTGTTCGGCTTGCGCGGCCGCGAGGGCCTCGGAGGCGCTCGAGATGGTTGCTTCGACGATTTTCTTGAAAGCGTCGGTGACGTGCAAGGCGGAGAGGAGCAGCCGGGGGTCGGAGAGCTTGATGCGTTCCTCGAGCTCGTTGGTTTGACTCGACGGGCCACCCCAGCGATCGCCGGCAATGAGCTGCTCCTGGCAGAACATCTGGAACTCGGAAACGAGGCGATCCGGGCCGCCGTCCATGAGGACCTTGGCGACGAGAAGCCGCATTTCTTGAAGATGCGAATACGTGAGATTCTCGTTTTGCTCGAGCGCGGCGAGGTGCTCCTGCTTGGCGGCGGTGAACAGGTCGGCCTGGCCGCCGTTGGCGGCGACCATGAACGGCTCGAGGTAGAGCTCGTAGTATTTTTTCTTCACCTCGTTGCCGGGCGCCGAAAGGCGGACGAGCTCTTCGAAGCGCCCCGGGCGCACGAGCTGGTTCTTGGGAACCTCCTCGGGCTTGCGCGAGGTCGCGACCCAGAACATGCCGTCGAGCCGTTCGGCCGCGAAGTCGAGGATGTCGAAGACGTCGTTCGAGTCGATGCGCTTGAAGATCTGCTCGACGTTGTCGAGCACGACCACGCCGGGCGTGAACCGCGATAAGTCACTCAGGGCGCGCGTGAGATGGTGCGCGTCGAGGATCTCGTGCGCGGGAATCGTGACGTGCTGCCAACCCAGCTGCAA
>JACQAX010000043.1 GCA_016194795.1 Deltaproteobacteria bacterium
ATCGCACGGGCGCGAACGGCTCGTTCGTCCGCAACCGGATCCGGACGATGGCGGGTTTCTGCCTGAGCTGCCACACGCGCGTGGGCACCACCCAGAGCTTCGCCGACGCCGACAACAAGATCGAAGCCAGCGCCCTTTCCGAGTTCCAGCGCGCCGAGTTCTACGCGGCCACGCGCCAGTTCGACCGGGCGATCAAGGCGTTCGACGAGTTCATCTCGCGCACGCCGAACGGCGAGTTCGGCTACATCGAGCTCGGCCGCGCCGTGCGCGAGGCGCTCAGCCTCACCATCCGCGTGAAGCAGGACCCCAAGGCCACCGCCGCGCTCCTCGAGAAGCTCGGCGCCCGCGAGGACCTGCCCGACTTCTTCCACCGCTACGTCGCCGAATGGAAGAGCGACGTCGCGAAATGGAAGTCCGAGAAAAAGGGCCCCAAGGACCTGACGCCTGGCGAGCTCATGGCCAAGGCGCAGGCGCTCATCGCCGACGCCGAGAAGCGCCAGCTCTTCCAGGTCGACCCCGCCGGCGACGTGAACTTCCTGCGCGCCACGAGCTACCTCCATGAGGCGCTCCAGCGCGACCCGAAAGGCAAGTTCCGCGGCGAGGCGCTCTACTCGCTCGGCGTCTGCTACGACAGCCTCCAGGATCCGCTGCTCTGGGCCCTCGACAGCCTCTACTTCGAGGCCTGCGTGCGCGAGTTCCCCCATAGCGAGCCGGCGAAGAAGTGCTACAAGCGCTACGCCTCGAAGCTCTACTTCGGCTACAGCGGCAGCGGCGGCACGTTCATCCCCGAGGACGAGCTCAAGAAACTGGGCGAGCTGCGCAAGCTCTCGCAATAAGGAGACCACGAATGAAACGCGATTTTCAAAAGATCATCTGGGCGGCCGATCCTCTCGAAGACCGGTTCCTGACCACGCAGAGCCTGAAGGTGCTTCGCGACCTGTCCCAGCGCACGAAGGCTTCGATCGAGCCGGTGTACGTGCTGAGCGACGGGCTGCTGAACCTCGCGCTTCCGAAGTCGGATCTCACGCGCGAGTTCAAGCCGGCCTCCGAGCGCGCCCTCGCGCGCCTGGTCGCGCGCGGAAAGATCGCCACGGTCGGCAAGCCCACCGTGCTCGTCTCGGCGCCGTCGTCGCGCGGCTCGGCCGCGGAGGCGCTCGACCGCTACGCGCGCAACCAGAACGCCGACGTCATCCTCGTCAACTCGCACGGGCGCAGCGGCCTGAAACGCGCGCTGCTCGGCAGCTTCGCCGAGACGCTCATGCTCCACTCGAAGACGCCGGTGCTCATCGCCGGCCCGAACACGAGGCGCCTCGCCAAGCTCGACAGCATCCTGTTCCCGACCGACTTTTCCAAAGCGTCGAAGCGGGCGTTCGCGAAGGTGCAGCAGCTGGCGCGTCGGCTCGGCGCGAGCGTGACGATCATGAACGTCGTCGTCGACCCGATCGAGCCGTTCGTCCAGTCGGGCGCGGCCCTGCTTGCCGGCGGGTTCGTCTCGACGCCGGGAATCGTCAAGGAGATCTACGCCCGCAACAAGAAGACCGGCGAGCAGTGGGCGGCCGAGGCGCGCGCCAACGGCATCGACGCGCGCGCGGTTTTCGACGTCGACAGCTCGAGCGTGATCCTCTCGATTCTCCACTATGCCGGTCGCAAGAGGTTCGGCATGATCGCCATGGCCTCCGAGTCGGGCGCGGTTTCCGCGGCGCTGCTCGGCAGCGTGGGCCGCGGCGTGGCGCGCGAAGCGCCGTGCCCGGTCTGGTTCCTGCGCGCCTAGCAGGGTAGGCGCTCAGGCTCGCCTGGTACGGCGTTTGCGAGCCTGTGCCGTTTCATGGCGGCGCCTTCCGACGTTTCGATCCGGCATCCCGTTTTCGCGTGGATGCTCATGGTCGGTCTAATCGTATTCGGGATGATCTCCTACCTGGGGCTCGGCATCAGCCAGCTTCCGGACGTCGACTTTCCCGTCATCACCGTCACCGTGACGTGGGCCGGCGCGCCGCCCGACGTCATGGAGTCGGCCGTGGCCGACATCATCGAGGACGCGGTGATGAGCGTCGACGGCACGCAGCTCGTGCAGTCGACTTCCCAGGAGGGGAGCGCTCAGGTCCGCATCCAGTTCAACCTCAACCAGGACATCAACGTCGCGCTCGAGGAGGTGCAGACGAAGATCTCGCAGGCGGCGCGCAACCTGCCCCAGAACATCGACCCTCCCGTCATCACGAAAACCAACCCCGAAGACCAGCCGATCATGTGGGTCGCCGCCTACAGCGCCGGCTCGACGTTGCGCAGCCTCATGCTCTTCGTGCGCGACCACCTGCGCGACGCGGTCACGACGGTCAACGGCGTGGGCGACGTGCTGCTCGGGGGCTACGTCGACCCCCAGATGCGCGTCTGGATGGACAACGCCAAGATGATGCGCAACCAGGTCACCTCGCAAGACGTCATCGAGGCGCTCAACGCCGGCAACGTGCTCGCGCCGACCGGCTATCAGGACCGCGGCGACCGCGAGCGTTTCGTGCGGGTGCATTCCGAGTTCGAAGACGCCAAGCAATGCGAGAACGTCGTCATCCCCTCGCGCCAGGGGCAGATCATCTGGAAGCCGCTGCCGCTTCGCTTCGTGGCGGCCTGCGAAGAGGGCACCGACGAGATCCGCCGCATCTCCCGCTACAGGGGCATCCAGCCGACGGTCGGCCTAGGGGTCATCAAGCAGCACGGCACGAACGCGGTGGCCATCGGCGACGCCGTGAAGCAAAAGCTCGCGGCGCTCAAGGCCTACCTGCCCAAGGGCATGAACCTGGGCATCGTC
>JACQAX010000396.1 GCA_016194795.1 Deltaproteobacteria bacterium
CGCGCGAGACGCGCGCGATGGTCGTCAAGGCGCTGCAGATGCTCAAGGGTAAGAAGGAACGCGGTCCGGCTCGCAAACACGGTAACATCCCTCTCTGAACGAGGTGCTGTGCTTCAGATCGCGGTTTTTCTATTCTGTGGGCTGATCTGGGGATCGTCTTACTTCTGGATCAAGATCGCGCTCGAGGAGGTCGGGCCGGTGACGCTCGTCGCCTGGCGACTGCTCTTCGCGCTCGCCGGGCTCGCGGTGGTGTTTATCGTGAAGAAGAAGCGCCCGCCCGGCAATCCGCGCACGCTCGCGCGCCTGGCGTTCCTGGCGATGCTCAGCCCGGGTATCCCGTTTATCCTCATCTCCTGGGGAGAGACCCGCATCGACTCCGGGCTCGCCTCGATCCTCAATGGGACGGTGCCTTTGCTCACGACGCTGACGGCGCATTTTCTCCTGCCTGACGAGCGGATGACGCGCGGCCGCGTCGTTGGGCTGGTTTTCGGCTTCGCGGGTATTCTCACGCTGTTCGGACGGGATCTTACGGGCAGCGCGGTGCTTTCGAGCTGGACGGGCCAGCTTGCCGTGCTTGCCGCGTCGATCCTGTATGCGTTTTCATCGGTGTATTCGCGAAACCTTCTTCGCAAACTCTCGCCACTCACCATAACTTTCGGCCAGATGTTTTTCGCGGACCTGCTGGCGTGGTCGCTCCTGCCTTTCACGGAGCTGCCGCTCGTGGTGCCCCATCGGCCTCTGACGTGGTTCGCCCTGGCCTGGATGGGTCTTCTGGCGTCATGTTTCTCATTTCTTTTTTACCACTGGCTCGTCACGTTCTGGGGGGCGGCACGCAGCGCCTTCACCAACTATCTCGTTCCGCTCGTCGGCCTGGTTCTGGGGCTCTTGGTGCGAGGGGAAAAGGGCGACTGGCATCTTTTCGCCGGAACGGGGCTGATTCTCGGCGGAATCGCCATCGTCAACTACCGGACGCTGTTCGCGCGCGTTCGAAGTCGCAGTATTGCCGGTCGACGATCATGATGTGCGTGGTGATCCAGGTCTTGAAGAAGTCGAAGACCGAGCTGGGAAAGCGCCCATGCACGCTCGTCATGAGCTCAGCGCGGTAGCGGGTCAGGGCATCGAGCAGCGACTCGTGGATCCGATGGTGCACGTCCGTTTTCGGATAACCCATCTTCACCATGTGGGCCTCCTCGTCGGTGAAGTGGAAGCGCACGCAGGTCACGAAGTCGTCGAAGGCGTCGATGACGGCGGTCTTGTCGAGGGATCGGCTATTGAGCTCCTCGACGCGCGCCATGCGGCCCAGGAGCTCGCGATGCTCGTCGTCCATCCGCTTGCTGCCCACCTCGAGGCTGGGGCTCCACTCGTAACCTGTCCGGGTCATGACGTTCTCCTGTTTGCGTGGTGGTCGAGAATAGGTAAAGCACGCTCCGTACCAAGCGAAAGCCCGCGAAAACTCTGGGTTGCCTGAAATCGGGCGGAGACAAAGTTTCCCGTCGCGGGGCGCTTCGACTCTTGAAAGAACGCCAACGGCGTGAAAGAAATAGGGAACTATGGCTATCAAGAAGCTGCTCATCGCCAACCGCGGCGAAATCGCGATCCGCATCGCGCGGACCTGCAAGCGGATGGGGATCAAGACGGTCGGGATTTTCTCGGACCTCGACCGCAAGAGCCTGCATCTCGACTACTGCGACGAGGTTTTCGGGCTCGGCGCCGGTACGCTGGCCGACACCTATCTCAACATCCCGAAGATCGTCGACGCCGTGAAACGGTCGGGCGCGGAAGCCGTCCATCCCGGTTACGGCTTTCTCTCGGAGCGCGCGCCGTTCGCGGAGGCTGTCGCGGCGGCGGGCGCGATTTTCGTCGGGCCACGGCCCGACAGCATCAAGGCGATGGGTGACAAGCTCTCGTCCAAGGCGCTCATGAAGAAGATGGGAGTGCCGCTGCTTCCCGGCACCGAGGGTGGCGTGAAAGAGTTTTCCGAGGCGAAAACCGCAGCGGACCGCATCGGCTATCCCGTGCTGCTGAAAGCGTCAGCCGGCGGCGGCGGCAAAGGGATGCGCATCGTCCGCAAAGCCGACGAGCTGAAGGCCTCGCTCGAGGGCGCGCAGCGCGAGGCGTTGAGCTACTTCGGCGACGGCACCGTCTACCTCGAGAAGTACCTCGAGAACCCGCACCACATCGAGGTGCAGGTGCTGGGTGACGGCCATGGCGGAGGCGGGCACGTCTACGACCGTGAGTGCTCGATCCAGCGTCGCCACCAGAAGCTCGTCGAGGAAAGCCCGGCCCCGCTTCTCGAGCGACATCCGGAATCGAAGAAAAAGATCCTCGAGGTCGCCACGAAGGTCGTCGAGCAGATGAAGTACGCCAGCGCCGGCACGCTCGAGTTTCTGGGCGACGACGAGGGCGGCTTTTATTTTCTCGAGATGAACACTCGCCTGCAAGTCGAGCACCCGGTGACGGAATGGGTGACGGGCGTGGATCTCGTCGAGTGGCAGATTCGCGTGGCCAACGGCGAGCGGATCCACCAGGGTGCGCTCGTCCCGCACCAGCGGGGGCACTCGATCGAGGTGCGCGTGTACGCCGAGACCCCGTTCGATTATCTGCCGACGGGCGGACGGGTGCACGACGTGCAGCTTCCGGTCGGGCCATTCGTGCGCATAGACTCGGCCATCTACCCGCGCTACGACGTGCCGACCGAATACGATCCGACCTTGATGAAGCTTTCGGTCTGGGGCGCCGACCGCGCCGAGGCCGTCTCGCGCCTGCGGGGCGCGCTCGACGAGCTTCGCATTCTCGGCGTGCAGAGCAACCAGGGGCTGTTCTACGCGATCACGCGCGAGAAGAATTTCATCGCCGGCGACTACGGCACGCCGTATCTCGAGAAGAACCGCGCGGAGCTCAAGCGCATCTTCAATGAAGAGCAGGCGCGCCTCATGCCGTGGCTCGCGATGGGGGCCGTCGAGACGCTGCGGCAGTCGGCGGCGGCGCTCGAGAGCGCGGCACCGGGCGCGGCGATCTCGGCCTGGGAGCTTTCGGCGCGGCGCGGGCAGCTTCGGGAGGGCACGTGATGCGTTACTCGGTCACGTCTCCGGAAACGGAACACCGGCTCGCGACGATCTCGGTTGACGAGCAGGCCTGGGAGGTCGCGCTCGCCGACGAAAAGGGTGGCGAGACGAAGCAGCTGATCAAGGGCGCGGCGCTCACGCTTCGCGACGGTCTGCTCGAGCTCCGGCTCGAGTCTCCGGCCGGCATGCGCGTCGTCTTTCCGGTGCACCGCCAGGGAAACGACGGCGTCGTCGTGCTTTCGACGGCGCTCGGGAGCTTCAGGCTGCTTCCGGCGCGCGGCTCCGCTCACGACGCGGCCGCCGGCGCCCGCTCGGGAGCGAAATCGATCAAGAGCTCGATGCCCGGAAAAGTGCTCAAGGTGCTGTGCAAGGCCGGTGACCTGGTCGAGGTCGGGCAGCCGCTTCTCATCATCGAGGCGATGAAGATGGAGAACGAGATTCGCAGCACGGCCGCGGGCAAGATCGACGAGATCGGCGTGCAGA
Source organism: Deltaproteobacteria bacterium (assembly GCA_016194795.1). Taxonomy (GTDB): domain Bacteria; phylum Bdellovibrionota; class UBA1018; order UBA1018; family UBA923; genus JACQAX01. The sequence continues at coordinate 3,549 of JACQAX010000396.1, forward strand.
CGGGCCAGAGCATCTCCACCGGGGATCTGCTCGTGAAAATCTCGAGCGGGGAGAAGAAGTAGATGTCGGAAAAGAAGCCGGGCGAAAAGAAGCCGCTTCCGCCCGCCGAGACGATCTCCGGGCTGCCCGTGGATCTTCTCTATTCGAAAGCACCCGAAGGCCTTGACGACCGCCTGGGGAAGCCCGGCGAGTACCCGTTCACGCGCGGCGTGCAGCCCGACATGTACCGCGGTCGTCTGTGGACGATGCGCCAGTACGCGGGGTTCGGCTCGGCCCGCGAGTCCAACGAGCGTTACAAGTTCCTGCTCTCGCGCGGCCAGACCGGCTTGAGCGTCGCCTTCGACCTGCCGACGCAGCTTGGCCTCGACCCGGACAGCCCGCGGTCGAAGGGCGAGGTCGGAAAGGTCGGCGTGTCGATCGCGTCGCTCGCCGACATGCGCGTGCTCACCGCCGGCATCACGCTCGAGCAGGTGAGCACTTCGATGACGATCAACGCGACGGCGGGCATCCTGCTTTCGCTCTACGTCGCGGTGGCGAAAGAGCAGGGGGCGAACCTCGCGGAGCTCCAGGGTACGGTGCAGAACGACCTGTTGAAAGAGTTCGCCGCGCGCGGAAACTACATCTATCCGCCCAAGTCGTCGCTCAAGCTCACGACCGACGTCATCGAGTACTGCGCCCGCGAGCTGCCGAAGTGGAACCCGATCTCGATCAGCGGCTATCACATCCGCGAGGCGGGCTCGACCGCCGTGCAGGAGGTCGCGTTCACGATCGCCAACGGCATCTGCTACGTCGAGACGGCGCTGAAGCGCGGGCTCGCGATCGACGAGTTCGCGCCCCGACTCAGCTTTTTCTGGAACGTGCACAACGAGTTTCTCGAAGAGGTCGCGAAGTTCCGCGCCGCGCGGCGCGTTTGGGCGAAGCTTCTCAAGGAAAGATTCAAGGCCCAGAAGTCGCAGAGCATGCGCCTGCGCTTCCACGCGCAGACGGCCGGCTCGACGCTCACGGCGCAGCAGCCCGAGAACAACATCGTGCGCGTCTCGTACCAGGCGATGGCCGCGGTGCTCGGCGGCTGCCAGAGCCTGCACACGAACGGTTTCGACGAGGCGCTTGCTCTTCCGACCGAGAAGTCGGCGCGTCTCGCGCTGCGCACGCAGCAGGTCATCGGTTACGAAACTGGCGTGACGAAGACGGTTGATCCGCTCGCCGGGAGCTTTTTCGTCGAGTCGCTGACCGACGAGCTCGAGAAGCGCGTCTGGGCGTACCTCGAGACGATCGAGAAGAAGGGCGGCGTCGTTCCGTGCATCGAGAGCGGCTATCTTCAGAGCGAGATCTCCGCGTCGGCATATCGTCAGCAACGCGATATCGAAAGCGGCGCGCTCGCGGTCGTGGGCGTGAACAAGTTCTCGGAGGCCAATCAGGAGAAAACGCCGCTGATGCGCATCCCGGAGAAGCTGGGGCAGGTGCGATCGGAAGAGGTGGCGGCTTGGCGGGCGCAGCGCGACGGCCAGGCGGCTTGCCGCGCGCTCGGCGAGCTCGAAAAGACGGTGCGCGAGGACCGTAACTCGATGCCGGCGATCCTCGCTTCGGTCGAGGCCGGCTGCACTTTGGGCGAGATCTCGGACACGTTTCGTCGCGTCTTCGGCGTTCAAGTGGAATGGACCGGCGTTTAGGCCGCCTAGCCTGCTGAGTTTATTGCACTATCCTTGTAATTGATGAGTTTTGTCGGATATCTTATCATTATTACTGGGGGATTCATGCTTCGTCGGGCCGCGTTTTTCATCGCGACGCTCGTGCTTTGTTCGCCAGCGGCGTTCGCCGGCTGGACGGAATGGAGCCCGCCGCCCGTCAACGCGTGCGAGCCACGCGTGGCCGATGAGCCGAGTTGTACGATCGGTGAAGACGGGGCGCCGCACGACGTCTGCGCCGCGAAAAGATTCGAGCTGCCCGCGGGGGTGAAGCTGACGCCGCTCGGAATCCTCGCTTGCGCCAACGAAATGCAGAACTGCGCTTGCGACCTGATCGGCTCGCCCACCTGCACCGCCATCGATACGGCCGGCAACGTCGTCCTGCGCGCGACGAAGGACAAGCCGCTGGTCGGGCAGCGCAGAGTCGCGATCGATCCGAAGACGGGTGAGGTCGTCGTCATGCTCGACGACAAGACGGCCAAGGAAGTGAAGACCGCGGCCACGTACAAGAACGACGCCGAGATCGAGAAGATGCGTTTCGAAAACAACACGCCTCTCTACCGGCTGACGACCTCGGTGGCGCTGCTCGACTCGTCGCGTACGCTCGCCGACAAATACAAAATCGCGACGTTCCGGGTGCACGACGGAATCATCGACGATCTCGGGAACATGGGGCCGGTCGAGCTGCAGTTCTATCTGCAGCGCATGTGGGAGCAGATCGCGCGCGGCATCTACGCTTGCCACGTCATGGAATCCCGCCCGACGCCGGACCAGCCGGATGCGATGCTTTGGTGGTACCGCCAGAGCCTCGTCTGCGCTTTTCGCGAGAGCTCGGATCTGGCGCGCACCCCGGTGTATGCGAGCTGGCCCGCCTGCCGGTGCAACAACGGGCGGGGCCGGATGGTCGGCCAGGTCTGCCTCACGGAGGCCACTCCC
>JACQAX010000397.1 GCA_016194795.1 Deltaproteobacteria bacterium
GTTGAGCTTGGTGATGCGCGCGTCGTCCCATTTCTTGATCTTCTCGAGAAAGATGTCGGCCACGACGTCGCCGCTGAGCTTCACCGGCTTGTCGACGCCGGGGAGGTTATAGGCCAGCACGACCGCTCCGAGCACCGTCGGGATGTGGTCGACCGGAACCTGCGACTTGCCGAGCTGCTCGTCGCTCATGGGCGCGTCGCTTGCTCCGAAATCGACGGTCTTCTCGAGAAACTGGCGGATGCCTCCGCCGCTTCCGATCGACTGGTAGTTGATCTGCACGGTGGAGTCGACCTTCTGGAACTCCGCGAACCATTTCGAGTAGAGCGGATACGGAAAAGTCGCGCCGGCGCCATTGATGAGAGTGGCGGACGCCTGGGCCGTACCCACCATCACGACGAGCAGAAACAGACCGAGTATGTTCTTCATTTGAATCTCCTGTAGCCAAGGCTTAATGCAGTGCGAAGATTTTGTGTGTCAGCATTTTGTTAGAACTAAGTAGACCAGTAATGTCAGGAACATGGCGTTTCCTTGTTTTGACAGGCATTTTTTCCTCATTGGGGAAATGCCTCGTACCGACCGAAAAGAAAAGGATGCGTCACGCTCCTTATAATGACCTGATCGTCTCTCTCGGCTTGATCCTCACCGGTGTTGCCGTGGGCGCGTTTCAGCTTCTGGCCTTTCGCACGCAACGCCGCATGGGCGAAGAGCTATTCTTCTTCCGTTGTATCGAACCGGCCGACACCGTCGAAGCCGCCATCGCGTCGATACGAAGCGCCGAAGGCCTGACACCGGTCAGCCTGCTGAAAATCGACCGCGGCGCGCTCGTGGAGCTGCGCTGCTCGTACTATACGACCGCGGCGCGCCAGGAAGCCCTGCTCGCGACGGTGCTCCAAGGTCATCACTCGCGTCCGGATAGCTGGCACGAGAAGATCGCCGCCTAGCTTTTCAGGCGGCCTCGGCGCTCGACGCCTTCTCGTCGCGCTCGGCCGGCCTTTCCTCGATCCGCTTGATGCCCTTCTTGTCGAGGATGACTCGAACCTGCTCGTAGGTCGTCCTGGTGCCGTGGGCGCCGCTGATCTGGTGCCGGACGATCATGCGGATGTGGTAGACCTTCGGCATCACGATCTCGCGGATCTTCGAGTCGTGGCCGATAAACGACTGCGGGCGCTCGGCGTCGCCGAGCTTCAGATGAAAGTTGCTGAAGTTGAAGCGCAGGATGTCCTTGAGGTGCTTGGCGTTCTTGAAGGCACCCTTGAGCGCGTCGTGCTTCACCCGGATCGTCCGCTTGTAGTGCAAACCCTGGTCGAGCGAGACCGAGCGCAGCGAAACGTGGCGCCCCTTGAGGCGGAGCTTGCGGATGTCGGGCGGCACTTTGCGGGAATTCACGAAGGCGACGACCTCGGTGCACGCGCCGATGAGCTCGCCCTTCTTCGAGTAGATCTCGAAGTTGTAGTCGGGGATCCATCGCTTGAGCCACGCGAAGACCCTTTGCTTGAACTCCTCTTTCAACCGGTCCTTGGTCGCGTAGAACACGGCGACGAACGCGATCACCAGCGGCAGCGAGTCTCGCAGGCCCGCGAAGAAGCCCGCGCTCATGCTCGTGCGGGCGTTCGGGTCGAGAAGCGCCGTGACCACCGCGGCGCTCATCGCGCCGAAGATCGCCGCGATGTTCGTGAAGAACTTCTCCCGCTTGTAGCGCTTGACCTCGAGGTAGAGCACCTCGGAGATGTATTTTTTGAAAAGCCCCATGCGATACATGAAGTCCTCGCGCTCGCTTTCGTCGGCGACGTCGAGCACCTCCATGTAGCCCATCGCCTTGCGGCGGGCGTGCTCTTTTTTCATGTAGAAGGCGCAGTCGATCCCGTGCCTCGTCAGGCCGACCAGGTACTCCTCGAGCTTGTGCGACACGAACTCGTCGACGTACTTGAACGAATCGACGAGGTGGTGGTGGACGGAAATTTTTTCATGAAGCTCGTCCATCACCGCCCGATAGCGCTCGATCAGCGAATGGATCTCGCCGAGCGCTTTCGGTATCGCGTCGGGCTTGTCGCGGCTCAGGCTCTTGATGCGGTCGTTGATGTAGGACCCGAACACGCGCGTCTCCAGCAGCAGCGGCTCGAGCATCCCGTCGAGGACGGAGGCGTCCGCGAGAGCGCTCGTCAGCTGCGGCATGATGAGATCGATGCGCTGGTTGCCGAGCTCGTCGTCCTCGAGCACCTTGGGCGTCTTGAGGCGGATGTAGTTGGTCATCGAAAGATAGAACTGCTCTTTCGTGTAAGTGTCTTTGTTGATCTCCATCGAGCGCGGGATGAAGAAAAACACCTCCTGCGTGTAGCTGACGGAGTCTTTCCCCTGGATGTCTTCCGCGACGCGATAGAGTGTTTTGAGCTCGATTTGCGAAAGGTCGTGCTGGCTGATCTGAACGTCTTTCGCGGACTTCCGCTTCATGAAGGCTTTTCGTCGGGAAATAAGCGGCTCTGGATGGGCAGGATTTTCCGGGTATCCGGCGCTACTGGGTCGTCGCGACCGCTTCGGTGGCGATCTCGATCTGAAACGCGCCGGACGGCGTCGTGAACGGCAGCACGATGGTGGGATTCGGCGTCATGTGGCGGACCGTCATCGAGGTCTTTGGTGATCGTGTCGAATTTCTCGCCGAGCATGGTGCTCATGATCGACAGAAAGAGCTCTTTCGGAAAACAGATCGCGATGGATCCGTTGAAGTGCGGGCTTACGAGGCCGATGATCCCGGCGATCTCGGTCACGACCTCGACCGGGCCGCTTCCTTTCAGGAAGGGCTTGCCCGGCGTCGCCTTCAGCGTGCATTGCATGTCGAGCGTCATGATCGCGCCGTTGATGAACGGGTTGATGAACTCGACGTCGATCTTCGTGACGGGTGGCGGCGGCTTGGCGAGAATCTGGGGGATGAAATCCTCGGAGTCGAGCAGCGGCACCGCGAGGTCGAGCCCGTGGTCGCGAATCGCGGAGGCGACCTTCGAGTTCGCGTACAGAGCGAAAAGCTTCTTGTCCTGGGACTTCAACGTCTTCGCGAGCACGGCGATGGTGCGAAACGCGTTGGAGTCGGTGATGTCGGCGCACGCCAGCAGCTCGAGCCCCACCGCCCGGTAGCTGTCGGGAGGCTCTTTCTGCACCAAGGGAATGGCGTCGCTGACGAAAGCAGCCCCCAGATCCCCGGCGCAGTAGATGAAAAGAATCCCGTCTTTATTCTCGGATTTGAGGTTCGTAGCCATTTGATATTTGCCTAACATCAGGGTATTTCCGCCGCGGACCTTTGGGAACAGCCATTGTTGAAATTCTGCGCAACACGGGCGGTTTTGCCGGCCATCCCGCCAAACGCAATCCAAACACAATCCAAACAAAGCGGCGTATCGCTCCATGCTACGCTTTCCCGCTGGATGCGTACTGTCGACAAAATGGCCGTCGAAAGAATAGCGAAGCTTGTGTCCGGGATCACCGGCGTGCAGTTCAACGAGCGCCGCCACACGATGGTCCTGACGCGCGTGACGAAGCGGATGATCGAGCTTGGGATCAAGGATCTCGACGTCTACCAGAGCTATCTCGAGACCCACCTCGAGACCGAGACGCAGCACCTGGTCTCATTGCTGACCACCCATACGACCCACTTTTTCCGGGAATACGCCCATTTCGAGTTCCTCGAGCAGACCGGCCTCCGTCAGCTCGTCGCTCGGATGCGAGCGAGCGGCGAAACCACGCTCAAGGTCTGGAGCGCGGCCTGCAGCCGGGGCCAGGAGAGCTATTCGCTGGCCATGTTCCTCGAATACCACCTGCCACGAGTCGCGCCCGGCTTCACCTACGAGATCTGGGGCTCCGACATCGATCCGAAATCGATCGAGGCGGCGACGAACGGCGTTTACCAGTGGGAAGAGCTCAAGACGGTCCCGCTCACGTACCTCGGGGGACACTGGGCGCGTGGCACCGACGAGATCGCCTCTTTCGTGAAAGTCCGCGGCTCGCTTCGCGAGCGATGCAAGTTCGTCGTCCACAACCTGGTGGAGCCGACGCCCTTCCTCGACAACAGGAGCTTCCACCTCATCTTCTGCCGCAACGTCTTCATCTACTTCTCTCCGGCCGATATCGCGACCGTTACGGAGCGCCTCCTTTCGCAGCTCGAACCCGGCGGCCTGTTCGTGATCGGGATGTCGGAGAGCCTGAACGTGGCCCCGACGCGCGTCGAGACCCTGGCTCCGGCGGTCTATCGCAAGCCGGCGCCCCTGGATGACGAGAAACGGGTTTCCGAGGAGGCCGCCGTCGCGCAGACGCCGGCGCCACCGCCGCTCCCCAAGGATCTCATCCGCGTGCTTTGCGTCGACGACTCGCCCACCGTTCTCGCGCTGTTGAAGCAGATCTTCGCGCCGAAGTTCGGCTTCGAGATCGTCGCAACGGCCAAGAACGGCGTCGAGGCGGCCAAGGAGCTCGCTCAAACCGACGTCGACGTCGTCACTCTCGACATCCACATGCCCATCCAGAACGGGCTTCAGTACCTTGAGAAGAATTTCGGCGAAGGCCACCCCCCGGTGCTCATGGTCAGCTCCGTGTCTC
>JACQAX010000398.1 GCA_016194795.1 Deltaproteobacteria bacterium
CGGCGGGCAGACCGATACGATCGTGACGAATCCCGCGCAGCAGATCGTCATCGCCTACGACGTGAGCGATTTCCAAGGCGCCACCGGCGCGTACGTCGAGTTTTCGCAGCCTGGTGGGGCGTTCCAGCAGCAGAACGGTCTCTATGTCGACCCGCGCCGCTTCATCTTCGGCTCACAGGCCCAGGTGCGCGGCACGTTCGTCGTCCAGCGGCAGCTCCCGTGGGGAATCTACCAGTACCACGTGATCGCGCTCGGCGGGCAGGGCAACTACGCCGTCAGCCGCTTCTCGAACGCGTCCGTGCTGCGGGTGCAGCCTCAGGGCTGGGGTTCGCCTCCGGGTCGCTTCTAGGCCCGCCCGGCGGGTTGTTGGGCCGCGCCTCCCATCCTTTTGGACTTTTGGATTTGAGATTCGGGCCCAGAAGGCGCTCGAGCTTTTCGAGCGTCGAAGGATGAGGGGCATGGTGGCCGTGCTCGATGCAGCTCAGGTGGGAGCTGTTGAGATCCATCAGCTTCGCCAGCTTCCGTTGGCTCAGGCCGAGAGCGAGTCTGCGCATCCGGATGCGGTAGCCGAGGATCTGCGCGTCGGTATCGAGGATCTGCTGCGTTCGCAGGCTGCCGAACCCGCGATCGGTGCGGTTGCTATACGGCTCGTCGCTATCGAAGACCGAGCCGGCGACGACGACCCCGAGGCGGGACTCGAGCGCCGAGAGCAGGGCTAGCGTGGCGTTGTGCCTCTCTTTTCTGCCGATCGCGCGGCAGCTGACCTTGAGGGTGACGTGAAACGGCGGCTGGTAGATCTGGATGACCGTGTATGCGGTCTCAGGCGACGGCTTGGAGAGCGGAATCGGTAGAGAATGTTTTTCGTTTTTCATCATGGAGGCGACGAAAAGCAAGATGTGTTCCCGCGCGAGAAATCCAAAAGTCCAAAAGGATGGGAGGGGTGGCGCGGAGTGGAGTGGTCCGACCTCGGGGTCGCCCGAGCTCGGGGGTCGCCGTCTCCGGCACCGCGATCACATGTCGGACTTCAGGCTTCCGCGCGCGGCCGCAAGGATCTCATCCGACAGGGGCGTGCCGCGCGTGATGCGCGAGAGGAGCACGGCTCCGACCATGGTCGCGAGCGCGGCCAGAGCCTTTTTGCGGTGCCGCGAGCCCGCGACGGCGTGGATCGCGCTCTCGAGGTAGGCGGCGACGATGCGTCGAACCTCGGCGCTCTCTCGTCCGAGCTCGGCGGCCAGGCCCACGAGCGGGCATCCGAGCTCGGGCTGGTCGCGGTGCGTCGGGCTCACGTACAGATCGATGAAAGCCCGGATCCGCTCCTCGGAAGAACGGTTTTCGGCGCTGAACGCCCGCGTCGTCATTCCGTTCTCGAACGAGTGGCGCAGCGCTTCGGCGAGCAGATGCGTCTTGGAGCGAAAATGCGCGTAAAAACCACCCGCCGTGAGGCCGGCCTCGGCCATGACGCCGTCGACGCCCGTGGCGCCGAAACCCTGGCGGAGGAACAGGGCCGAAGCCGCGTCGAGGATTCGTCGGCGGGTTTCGGTTTTCTGCGCCGAGCGCCGGGTCGGTTTTCGGGTCGTTTTCGCCGTGGACATCACGCTCCCACTATATTACGTTCGTAATATGAAAAGCAACAACCAGCAGTCCGAACCGAAGCTCGACCGTCCCGGCGCCGGCGTGCCGCTGATGCTCCGCCTGGTGATGCGCTATTACCTGGGCCCTTTCAAGGCGGGCAAGGCCGACTGGCGCGAGTCGCGCGAGCAGGGCGACCGGATCCACGCGAAGATTCTCCAGGCCGTCGAGGGGCTCACCGAGGCGCAGCTTTCCAAGAAGGTGCTCGTGCCCCCGCAGCCCGGCCTCGAGGACAGCTCGCGTTACTGGTCGATCGCGATGGCGCTCGAGCATCTCCTGATCACGCATCCGCTCATGTCGCACGCGATCGTCGAGCTGACCAACGGGCGCCTGCCCGACGGCAAGGCCGACACCGCCGCCGTCAAACCTCTCGGCACCATGGCCCCCAAGGACGCGGTCGCGCAGTTCAGGGGCCTGGCTGCGCGCATCTTCGTCGAGCTCGAGACGAAGATCGGCGACCGCCACAGCCCGCTCACCTTCGACCACCCGTGGTTCGGGCCGTTCAAGGCGCGCCAGTGGTACTGGCTGATCGGGCAGCACGCGGGTCTCCATTACCAGCAGATCAAGAAGATCAAGGCCGGCCTGTGATCAGCGCGCGCGCCCTGTCGTACGTCGCCGGGAAGCGGAAGATCCTCGACGACCTCAGCTTCGAGATCCCGAAGGGCACCTTCACCGTCGTGGTGGGCGAGAATGGCGCGGGCAAGACCACGCTGCTCAAGCTGCTCATGGGGATGGCGCGGCCGACGTCGGGCTCGCTCACCGTGCGAGGCGAGCACCCGTACGACGACCCGTTCGCCGCGCGCCGAAAGATCGCCTACCTCGCCGAGCGCATGAACCCGCCCGTGAACTGGTCGGTGGCCGAGTACCTGGCGTTCAACCGCCACTTCTATCCCGACTACTCGACCGAGCTCGAGGGGCGGCTGCTCAAGCGCTTCCGCATCAAGCCCGAGATGCGCATCGGCCAGCTCTCGGCCGGGCAGTGGAGGCGCGCGCAGGTGACCGCGGCGCTCGCCTTCCAGCCGGACGTCATCCTCATCGACGAGATCACCGCCGTGCTCGACATCGTGGGGCGCGCCGATTTCATGGACGTGCTCCGCGAGCTCGAGAGCCGCTCCGAGACGACGATTCTCATGGCCACCAACATCATCGACGACATCGACACCTATGCCACCGACGTGCTGCTGCTCCACGAGGGCCGGCTCGCGCGCCGCTCGACGAAGGCCGAGCTGCTGGCCCTGTCCTCGGGGGCGTCCCTCACGCAGACGCTCGCGACGATGATCCGGGAGGCCGAGCGATGAGAAGCCTGGCGCGCACCTTTCTGCATCTCGCGCGGCGCGACCTCGACGACAACCTTCTCCAGTGGGTGATGCTGGGAGCGATCTCGGTCGTGGCGCTGCCGATCTATTTTCGCATGAGCCTGTTCGACCAGCTTCGCTCGCCGTTGCCGGTCGGCTATTTCTTCGCGACCTTTCTCTATGACGGGTTGTATCTGCAGACGATCTGGGGCGACAACCAGCACTGGGGCGCGTCGCTGCCGCGCTTTTATCTGCAGACGCTCCCCGTGCCGCGCCTGCACGTGTTCGCGCTGGGCTTTTTGCGCGGGTTCGTCGGCGGCATCCCGATGGCGGCCTGGGGCGCGTTTCTCCTTCCGCGC
>JACQAX010000044.1 GCA_016194795.1 Deltaproteobacteria bacterium
GGCCGAGAGCACGAAGCGCTCCACGCGGTTCACGTTGGCCGGGCTCGTGTAAAAGACGTAGAAGAAGCCGTTCGCGGCGACGTTCGGATGCAGCGCGATCCCGAGAAGCCCACCTTCGCCGCTTTCACCGGTCGCGACTCGCGCGACGGGAGCGGGCACGAGCTGCCCGCCGCGGATGAGGCGCACGAGCCCCGCGCGCTCGGTCACGAGCCAATCTCCGTTCGGCAGAAAAGCCAGGCCCCACGGAATCGCCAGACCCGTGACGACCTTCTCGACGTGAAGCGGCACCGCTCCCGACGGGCCGAAACCGTTTGCGACGAGCTGGCACGCGCCGCCGCTTTGAAGGCGGCCTTGACTCGAAGCGTTTGCCTGCCGCGACTCCTGGGAGTCGTTGCACCCGATGGCGGCGTGAAGAAGGGCGATGAGGAGAAGCGAAAGGGTGAGGCGTTGCAGGCTCGGCATGAGAACAAGACACTGCAAGACGTATTCCGGTCGCTTGCTGGAATGGAAGTTGCTGGTGGCGAAAGCTGATATGAAGAGACGGGCTTGGATCGCGTTGCTGCTGGGCTTGGGCTTGAGCGCCGCCGGCTGCGGTGACGGCGGAAACGTCGCTGGCGAAAGTGGCTCGCTTGCTGCCGCCAGCGCGACGGCCAGCGGCATCTCGCTCGTCGCCACGTCGTCGCGGACGCCGATTCCCGCGGGGGAAACGGTGCACGTCGAGCTTCTCGCGGCGGGACAGGATCTTTTTTCGGGCGCCGGCGCGAGCTGCCTCCACGATCCGTATACGCCGGGCCTGCTCGAACGGGACGTGACGGCCGATTCGCGGGGCACGATCGCGCTTTCGGTCGCCCTTTCCGAGCTGAGCTCGGCGGTCGACGCGACCTGCGCGATGGATGCGTCGACGCGTCTCGGGCAGCTCGACCATCTGCGAATCCGCCTTTCGATCGCCGCGACCCCGCAAGCGTGCGACTCGTTCTGCGGCGCCGCCGCCGCGCCGGCCCGGGCCGATTGCGTCGCGAGCTGCGCTTCCGGCTCCCGAAAGTTCGTCTCGGCTACGAGCTACGAGCACGCCGCGCTCGTGCAGCTCGACCTGGCTTCGCTGGGCGGCGTCGCCGCGATCGCGCTTCGGCCCGCCTTCGACTCTCTCGGCGTCCCGATCGCGCAGACCGGCGCCCTTCCCGATCTCGTCGTCGACGGCCCGGCGCTTTCCAGCTCGTGGCGAGTGACGACCGAGGAGTTCAGCCCCACCGACTGCGCGGTCGTCGAGGGCTGCGTGGGGGCCGGCACGCGGCGGCTTCTGCGGTTTGACGGGTCGTTCATCAACGCGGGCTCGGGAGATTTCGCGCTCGGCGCTCCCACGAACAACCCGTTCTTCGTCTACAGCGACTGCCACCAGCATTATCACCTGAAAAGCATCATGCTCTATCAGCTGCTCGAACCGGGAACGAAGACGCCGGTCGCAAGCGCCAGCGGCCAGGCCGTGAGCCGCAAGCAGGGGTTTTGCATCGAGGACGTCAATCAGGCGGCGGGCGTCCAGCCCGCGAAGTACGACTGCGACAACCAGGGGCTCTCCTCGGGGTGGGAAGACCTCTACGACGGCTCGCTCGACTGCCAGTGGATCGACGTCACCGGCGTGCCGCCAGGGCGGTACGTCTTGCGCGTCTCGGTCAACCCGGAGGGGCTCTACCCCGAGGCCGATCGCACGAACAACGATTCGGAGGTCCAGGTTTCGATCCCGGAGCCGACAAGCTCGCTTTAGCAGCGGCGTTCGCCGGGGGAATATGCCTTGCATCCAACTGCAACAACAAGAAGAGGAGCGATCAGATGGCAAATGAAGGAAAAATGACCCGGGCGGTGGAAGAACAGACGGCCAAGATCCCGAGCATCGGCTATCTTGGCTTTGCCGTGACGACCATGGCCGCTTCGGCCGCGCTGGCCTTTGTTTTCAGGAAAAGAGAGTGGGCGAACTTCGTCGGGCTGTGGGCGCCCTCGATCCTGATCATGGGGCTCTACAACAAGATCGTGAAGCTGCAGGACGAGCAGCAGGTGGGCGGCTCGGTCGACATCGGAAAAAAATCCGGGCTGGCGGCCTGAGCGCGCCGCCAGCCATCGGGGCTGAGGCGGGCGGCTAGAGAAAATCCTTGCGCTAAAAGCCCAAAATCCCTCAAATAGCAGACCGATGCGAAGACGACTTGTATTGTTTGGGGGGGGATTAAAGCCGCCAAGGGCGCTGAGCCAGTTTGTCGACTGGGCGGGTGGGCCGCGAAACGCCAGGATCCTGGCCATCAGCTGGGCCTCTGAGGAGCCTTATGCTTCACAGGACTCCTTCAACGATGAGCTGCGCGAATACGGCGTCCTCCAGGTCGAGGCTTCCTATTGCGCCCCGAGCTCCGAGGCCGAAAAAGATGCTTTCGTCGCTCAACTTGCGAACGCCACGGGCGTCTTTTTCTCCGGCGGCGACCAGAACGTCATTCTGCGGGTCCTGCAAGACCAGGCGATCACGAAGAGGCTCAGGCAGTGCTACGACGCCGGCGTCGTGTTCGCCGGCACGAGCGCCGGGATGGCGATTCTCTCTCCGCTTTGCATCACCGGTGACGTTGATCCGACGCGCCTGGGGGCAGGGGCCGTGACCACGAGCGAAGGGCTGGGGCTCCTGGCCGACACCATCGTGGACCAGCACTTTTTGAAAAGGCAGCGCCAGAATCGGCTCTTTGGCCTGGCGCTCGAGCACCCGGACAAGCTTTGCATCGGAGTCGATGAGGACGCGGCCCTGGCCGTCGTCGACAATCGCTACGCCGAGGCTCACGGAAAAGCGAATCAGGTTCTCATGATCCGGTCACAGGGCGGGCCTGGCTTCCTGGGCGTCACCCTCCTCGGCGATGGCCAGAGGTTCGATCTGAAATCGAGAAAACACGTCTCAGGCAGCCTTTCGTCTTCTTCGGCCTTCGAGTCTGAAGGGCCTGCGCTCCTGGATGCTGAACGCGTCCCCGTCGCTTAGGACGTGAACCTTCACGTCATAGATGCTCATCGTGCGCGCCGGCTCTTTTTCGGCGAAATTCGTCCCGGTGATGTCTTGTCCGTCCAGCACGTAAACGGCGCCGTCGCCGAACACGCGGAAGCGCTCTTCACTCTCGACGAGGACGGCGGTATTCTCATCGATGCCGATCCCGAGGTATTTCGGGTTTTGCCCGACCACGGCCAGCAATCTTCCCATCCGGCCTCGCTCCGCGAAGTGCTGGTCGATGGTGAAGCTGCGCACGAAGCCAAATCCGGGGGCCATGCGGACCATCTCGCCGATTCGGGGTGAATCGTCACTCGCCCCTGAAACGAGCATCGTCTCGCTCATGACCGAAGCTCCGGCGGAGGTGCCGGCAATGATCCCACCTTCGTCGTAAAGCTCCTGGATCGCGGCGCAGACGGGCGTTCCCCCGAGCTCGCTGGTGATCTTGAGCTGGTCGCCTCCGGTAAAGAAAATGCCGGCCGCTCCCCTCAGGATCCCAAGCTGCTTTTCGGCCGTGGCGTCGGCACGGCCTTCGATCTGGAGATGGGCGAGGTTGCTTGCGCCAAGGCCCTTGAATATTTTCCGGTACTCCAGCCAGATGTCTTTGGCCTGCCGGGAAGCCACCGTCGCGACCACGAGCTTTCCGGCGCCGACGCGATCGGCGAGCTCGCGCAGGATGCGCTTTTCTTTCGTTTTATCCTCGTGCCCGCCGATGATGAGGAGCCTACCCTTGGCGCGCCGAACGGGAACGGCCGGCTTATGCTGATTTTTTGCCATAAAGTGAGATCCTTCGATTGCTCTGTTCCAAGAACTGTTCCTGAAGCGAGACGACACCGTCTTTGACCAGAAGCCGTCCGCCCGCGATGACGTGCCGGATCTCGTAAGAGTCTTTTTCCAGCACGATCAGGTCGGCGGCGAAGTGTTGGGCGAGCCTTCCTTTGCGCGCAAGCTTCAAGACGCGAGCCGTGTTGGCGGTGAACATGGAAAGGAGCTGCTCGAAAGGATAGATTCCTTTTTTGGCCACCGCTTTGAACTGGCGGTGGAGCGTCAACGGGCTCGAGATCGCCGCATCGGATGAGACGGTCAAAAAGGCGGGATCGCCGCCTTGCGCACGGAAGAACCCGATCCATTTTTCCAGGTCGTTCTCGACCGTGTCGAGATCGACGGTTACGCCACGCTTCGTGAGCGCGATCGCCTGCAGCATGAGGCTTTCGTTTCTCTCGACGTGCGTGGGATAGACGCTCGCCGGGCTGATGTCGAACTCGTCGAGAAGATGACGAAGGGGGGCAAGGCCGGTTCTTCCGGGCCCGACGTGAAAGTGGGTCACGCCCGCTTTGCCGCTGAGGGTTCCGGCGACGAAAGCTTCCGAGACGATCCGCGCAGGTCGTGGTGCCCGCGCTGACGATCTCGCTTGCGTGGATTTCCGGGGTCTGGCTCTGAAACCCACGCTCGCCGCTGCCACCGATCAGGTGTTGGTGGGGATCGATGAACCCCGGCGTGATCACGCAGCCGCTGGCATCGATGGCTTCGAGCTCCAGGCCCGTGCGCTCGAGCGCCTGCCGGTCAACCTCTCCGATCCGGGCGATCTCGGTGCCGCTCAAGAGGATCGAGCTTCGCCCCAGGGGCGCGGGGGCGAAGAGCTCGCCGTTTTCGATGAGAAGGAGCGAGGCGCTCATGCGGCTCTCGGCGGCGCGGGCGCGTGGATGCTGGCCACGGGAACGGCCTGAACTTCGTCGAGCAACGGCCGCACGACGTCGAGGTCGTCAAAGAACAGCACGACCACCTCATTGGGAATCATTTCACGGACGGCCGTTTTGAGCGCCGCTCGTTCGTCGAGGATCACGCGGCAATCGACGTTGGGCGTGATTCTGGCGACGGCGCTGCAGATCAACGACGCCACCTCGCCGCCCCTTCGTCCTCGCAGATTGAAATCTTCCCGAATCAGGATTTTGTCGAATCCGCGCGCCGCCGCCTCGGCG
>JACQAX010000449.1 GCA_016194795.1 Deltaproteobacteria bacterium
ATAGGCTTTCTCGAAGGCACGCTCGAGCCCCTTGCGACCCTCGTCGCTGAAGGTCTCGGTGAACCCGTCCGACGCGACGACGAGGCGGTCGCCCGGCGCGAGCGTGAGCGTCGCGTCCGAAAGGCGGACCGTGCCGTCCTTGACGAGCGCTTCCCCGGCAATGGTGCGCTCGGTGAAACTTTTTTCGCCCTGGTGGATGAAACGGACCGTGCCGCAGCTCGTGTAGGTGAGCTCGAAGGTTTTCCGGTTGAGGATGCCGTAGAAGATCGACAGGTTTTCTTTCGGCTTCATCGTGATCTGCAGCTCCTCGAAGATCTTGGCCACGGTCGCCGAAGGGCTCCGAAACTCGTCTTTGGAGAGCTTCACGGCGAGCTTGAGGATGACCGACATGAACGCCGACGACAGGCCGTAGCCGGTCGAGTCGCTCATCAGTATTCCGACGTGGGTCTTGTCGTCGAACTCGAAGAAGTCGAGGTAGTCACCGCCGCTATTGAGGCCGCTCAGATACTTGTGGTTCACCTTGAAGCCCTGCACGGGCGTGAACTTCTCGGGAATCACCGAGCGCTGGATGGCGCGCGCCGTGCGGATGTCCTCTTCGAAGCGCTCGATCAGCGACTTGAGGTCGTTGTTGACGTGCGCGACCTCTTTCACGCGCTCGAGATGGGAGACGTGCTTCACCTTTCCCAGGATCTCGATGGCGCGGATCGGGGTCAGTAGCAAGTCGTCGACCAGCCCTTCGCTGAGCAGCCCGGGGACGCCGTCACCGATCGACTTCTCGTCGTCGACGAGCACCGTGTAAACCGCGCGGGACGCGAGCGCGGCGAGCAGCGGATGGAGGTCGTCGGCGAACTTGCCGTCGACGAACGCCAGCGCGGTGCCGCCCGGCACCTCGCCGTCCTCCGCCTGAACCACCTCGCCCACCGCGGGCCCGATCGTTTTCTTGAAGGGCTTGAACAGTTCCGCGGACTTGGTGAAAACGGCGACCTTGAGCTTGAGCATTATTGGAAGATCTCCCAGGTGTACTGAAGCACGTAACGCGTCTCTTGAGCGCCTCGAAGGCGGTCATCCATTTCATCGGAATACGCGGCGAAGTCTAAACTGGCTTTGCGCGTGTTGAGGCCGAACCCCAACGAGGGATACCCGTGGGCAAGTCCTGCCCGGAGCTTTATGATGTCGTAGAACACCAGCTCCGTACCCATGAAGACGTGGCGGAAGCGCCCGCCGTCCATCTTGTTGGTGAGGTCGTGGTAGTCGAGCGCCACCTTCATCTCCAGGCGACGGCCGAGGTAGAACGTCATCGAGCTGCCCCAGTCGAAGGTCATCGGCTGGGTGAACTCGGTGCGCAGGTCGCCGAAAGGCACGAGCGGCGTGGCCGAGAACCTCGTGTTGCCGATGTTCCGGGCCACGACCGAAAAGCTCGGCAGAAAACGGACCGGCAGCGTGAGCGTCGCCCCGCCGTTGAGCACCAGGCCCGAGTTCGAGCTGACGACCTTCGCGAACGCCGGATCGGCGGGAATCGCCGGCGGGATCACCGCGTCGGCGTTGCCGACCGTCACGAGCTGGGCCGAGGCGCCGAGCCGCAGGATGCCGCTCGCGAAACGCTCCGAAAGCGCCACCGTGGGCGCCAGGCGGTCGCGCGCCTTCACGCGCAAGGCGCCGTCGAACGCGCGGTAGATCGCGCCTCGGTTCTGCTCGTAGAGCAGCCCGAAGCTCAGGTTGCGCAGGGTGATGTTGGGATAGAGCGTGAAGCGGCCGCCGACGAACTCGTTGGGGTTGTTCTTGATGGCGCCGTAGACCGACGAGAGGTTGAGGAAGTTGGTGGCGTTGCCGCTGCTGGTCGTCGCGAAGTAGCCCCCCGTCCCCTCGAACTGGAAATTCACCAGCTGGAAGTGCGACCCCGTGTCCTTGGCGGCGATGTTGGCGGGATTATAGAACACCGAATACGGTCCACGGCTGACGTTGATGCCGGCGGTGCCCATGCCGAGCGAGGCGACGTCGTCGGAGAGCTCGGTGTTGAACTTGTCGGCGAGCGCCTTGGGCGCGCTCAGCGCGATCGCGGCACCGACGAGCAGCGCGACGAGAAGCTTGAGGAGCAGGGAGGGCGCGCGTCGACGCGCCGCCTGTTCGCGTGGCACCCACACGACGTAGGCTACCGACTGGCGGGCACGGGGCACGGCGTGCTCGAGCGTGCGACGGCGCGGTCGGTACGGGCGAATGACGTCATTTTCCAAGACAGGCCCTTCCATGAACTCTCCACGGGAAATCCGTTTTCCCTAGAAGATCTATCGGTCGGGTGCGTGCAGGAAATTAGGCACCCCGGTCGGCAGAAAAATCTCTTCACTTCTCCGGCGCTTACAAATTTTGTGCAGCGCATCATTATTTGGTACAATTAAGGGAGTTCGTCCTGTTTGCCGATCTAAATGATGAGCACGCCCCCAGGATGGGTGGTGGGCTGTCTAGGGGGAAACTTGGCAAAACAAAGAACCGGAGCAGCCGCGCTCGCTTTGCCTGCAGAGGTGGAAGCCGATCACGAGCATGATCACGGGCACTCGCACGGTGCCCAGATCGTTCCCGCCAACGCCAAGGAAGCCGCGTTCCTCAGCCTGATTTACCGCACCTTCCGCGAGAACGACGAGCTGAAGACCGCCTACCAGACCTTGCTCGGCCAGACCGTGAAGGCGCTCTTGCGCTGCCTCGAAGAGCGCGACCCTTACACTTACGGCCACAGCATGCGCGTGATGTCCTACGCCATGCTCATCGCGCGCGGCGCGAACCTGAAAGAAAGCGACCTGCGCAACCTCGAAGTCTCGGCGATGTTCCACGACATCGGCAAGGTCGGCATCCCCGACTGCGTGCTGCTGAAGCCGGGCCGTCTCAACGCCGACGAGGCGAAGGTCATCATGCAGCACCCGACGAAGAGCGCCGAGATCCTCGGCATCATCGACGCGTTCAAAAACGCGGTGCCGGGCGCGCGCCACCACCATGAGCGCATGGACGGCGAAGGCTATCCCGACAAGCTCACGGGCACCCAGATTCCGCTCGCCTCGCGCATCATCCTCGTCGCCGACACCTTCGACGCGATGACGTCGACGCGCCCGTACCGCAAAGCCCTTCCGGTCGAGGTCGCTTACGCCGAGCTCGAGCGCTACTCGGGCTCGCAGTTCGACCCCGAGTTCGTGAAGGTCTTCCTGCAAGAGCATAAAAAGCTCACGCTGCGGCTCACGCCCGAAGAGGCCGCCGACGTGTTGAAAAAGGCCGCCTGACGGCTCGCGGGCTCACGAGAGCCCCGACTCCGAGACTTTCTGGACGACCGCGAGCAGAGCGGAGCGCGCCAGGCTCAGCTCTTTCACCTCGGGGGTCAGCCAGGCGTTGAAAATCGGGTCGGCCGTGTCGCGCGGAACGCGGAACGTGGTCGCGACGTTGCTCGCCACCGCGAGCAGCAGCGCGAGCTGGTGCGTCTCCTTCCCCGCCGCGCGCGCGCCATACGGGTCGTGGTGGAAGAGCAGCGCCCGCTCGACGGGACGAAAAAGCTGGAAGTGTTGCGCGAGCTGCGCCGAGTAATGCTCGTGCGAGTAGCCGAAGAGGCTCTGCTCGACGAAGTGGCGGATGGCACGCGAAACCGGTTTTTCCGCGACCGCCTGGCGAAACGCCGCATACGCGTTGGGCTTCGTCTTCGGGTACAGCAGCTCGAGCACGAGCTTGCCCGCATCGTGGATCAGGCAGGCCGCGAAGAGGTATTTCGAGCTCCCGAAGGTGCCGTGAAGCGGCGAGCCCGTCGCCTTCATGGCCTTGGCCAGCTCGATGGCCACCAGGGCGGTGCGCACGCCGTGCTTATGGATCTCGGCGGCGTAGTCGACGAAACCGTCCGGATCGCCGAAGTTCTCGCGCGCGATCGCGAGCAGCCGGTCAAAGAGCAGGCCCGCCGCATACGCGGTGTCGGGATACTTGAGCAGGCGCGCCGAGACGAGCTCTTCGGTGCGCTGCGCAAACTTGACGTATTCGGCGGGCTTGAGGGTGGAGCGCCCGTTCTTGTCCGCCGAGGGGTGGCGGCCGCCGATCTGTCTTAAGATCTGGAGCGCGCAGATGAAGTCGCGCGTGCGCGACATGCCGAAGAGCGCGATGGCCCCCTGCAGCTTCGGCGTGTTCTCTTTCATGCCGAGCGCCTTGATCTCGTTGACGAGCAAGTGCTCGAGATACTGATTGCCCTGGATGATGCGCGCCACCGCTTCGGCCGTCACATCGATGTCGCTGAACTCCTCGAGTAGCCGGCGGCTGGCCAGAGGGGGCCGCAACGGCATGGCGATCTTCTGGTGGAAGTCGTGGAAGAGCTTGGAGTCAATCTGAGGATCCATTCCTATTTAAGTTTGGGCGCTTGGGCGCTCCGGGTCAAGCCACGGCACGAACCGGTAAGGCCGGCCGGTTGCCGCAGAGCCCCCATTGGCAGCCGCCCACATTTCCCCTACAATCGAACTCGGGGACCGACTTTTCTACTAGGAGACCAGGAATGCAGACGTGCGCAAAAGATATCATGACCACCGAGCTCATCCTCGCCCACCCCGAGATGACGATCGAAGACGCGATCAAGACGCTCGTGAACAACCGGATCACGGGCATGCCCGTGGTCGACGGTGACCAGCGCATCGTGGGCGTGGTCTCGGAGTTCGACATCATCCGCACGATCGAGAGCGTCGACGCCGAGAAGCCCCTCGATCTCACGCGCGCCATCGATTTCAGCCATCAGGTGACGTCGGTCACCGAGACGGCGCCGCTGCCGCAGATCCTCAAGCTCTTCGTCGACAAAAAAGTCCGTAGACTTCCGGTATTGAGCCGGGACAATAAGCTGGTGGGGATCATCACCCGACGCGACATCATGCGGGTGCTGTTCTACCGCTCCAAAACGCTCTGACCGCGCTCGGGGGAGCCCGTGAAACTCAAGCTGACTAAAGAAAAGGACGTCGCGATTCTCGGTGTCCTCGAAGAGGTAAGCCCCGCGAACGTCGTCGTGCTCCGCGCCGGCATCGCGAACTTGTTGAAGTCCGGCCGCAACAAGATCGTCGTCAACGTCGCCGCGGCGCAAAGCCTCCAGCTCGAAGTGATCCGCGAGCTCGCCAAGCTGCACGGCCTGGCCGGCGAGCTCGGTGGCGAGGTCATGCTCGTGGGCCAGGGCGAGCTGGTGAGCGAGGCCGCGCGCGCCGAGCCGGGCTCGATCTCGATCCGCTTCTTCCCCACCGTCGAGCTCGCGCTCACGGCGATGGCCGAGCTTGGAGCCGCGGCAAACGCCGACCACGCCGCCGGCGGCGACCCGCTGGGCAAGCTGCGGGCGCAGCTCGCGAAAGTCGAGGCCGAGCACAAGGCCGTGAAGGCGCAAGTCTCGCGGCTCGACAACGCCGACGAGCTCCGCAAGCTGCGCTACGAGAACGGCGTCTTCGCGCGCCAGCTCGCCGCCGTCGAGGAGCAGCTCGCGCAGCTCAAGCGCGAGCACAAAACCCCCTTTCACGCCAACGAGGCGGCCGAGCGACGCCAGCTGCTTCTCGAGAAAGCGCTCGCGGCCTTCCTGAAAACGGAGGGGCTGCTGCCGAATGGCTGACGAGAAACGTCCCGCGACAACGCCGCCCGATCTCCTGGCCCTCGAGGTCGAGCGCGAGCGACTCATTCAGGCCGTCCTCGCGCACGAGCGCGAGCTCAAAACGATGCGCGGATTGCTCGCAAGCTCGTCTCCCGAGGAAACGGCAAGGCTGCGCTCCGTCAACGCCGAGCTGAAGGCAAAACTGCTCGAGGCCGAAAAAGCTCTTGCCTTCGAGTGCCTGGACCGTAAAACTCCTATAGATGCGGCAGGCTGTACCGATAAGTTCGAGGTACTGAAGGCGGAAGTCTTGGCCTACTGCGAGGACAGGAAACTCGACCCCTCTCTATGGAAAAAGCTCGAATCCTTGTGATCGAGGATAACCAAGACACGCGCCAGTTCCTCGAGACCGTGCTCGCGCGCGAGTTCGAGGTGATTTGCACCGAGAACGCCGTGCTGGGGATCGACTACGCCCGCAACAAGCGGCCGGATCTGATCGTCCTCGACATCATGTTGCCGATCCTCAACGGTTTCGACGCGTGCAATCTGCTGAAGCGCGACGAGGCGACCAAGAACATCCCGATCATCTTCCTCAGCGCCAAGAACACCGTGGGCGACATCACGCAGGGCCTCGGCCTCGGCGCCGACGACTACCTGGCCAAACCTTTCGACTACAAAGAGCTCGTCGCGCGCATCAAGGTGCGCCTGCGCGAGAAGGCCACCTACCAGTCCGAGCCGCGCGTGCTCACCCACGGCGATCTCAAGCTCGTGCTCGACACCCGCGACGTCTCATTCGAAGGCAAGCCCATCGACCTCACCCAGACCGAGTTCGACATCCTGCGCATGCTGGTCCAGCGCATCGGCCAGGTCGTGCCGCGCGACGAGATCATCCGCGACGTCTGGAAAGGCACCACCGAGGCCGCCCAGAAGCGCACGATCGACGTGCACATCCGCGCGCTCCGCAAGAAGATCCCGCCGCTCACGCGCCACATCCTGTCGGTCTACGGCGTGGGTTACAAGTACGAACGCTAGGCGTTATTTGTTAGCGGGCAGCCGCTGGCCTTCGCCAGCGGGTGAGAGGCGCTCGTCGATGTTGGTGAAGCGGTCCTCGTTCACGGTGAAGGCGACTTCCTTCTCCATGCTCAGGAGCGTGTTCACGAGCTTGATCTTGTAATTGCCCACCGGAACGCGCTTGCGCGAGACCGGCGTCGACCATTTCTCCTCGACGCCGTCGATCTGCACCACCGCCTCGGCGCTGGGTGTGGTCTTGATGCTGACGTAGCCGAACTTGGCCGGCTGGAGCGCGACTTCCTTGACGATCTCCTTCTTGCCGGAGATGTCCGAGTTGTGGACGACAAAGCTTTCGCGATAGGTGCGGAAGCCTTCGCGCTCGGCGATCAGCTCGAGGTTGCGCTCGGTCGGAACCGTGGTGAATCCGGAAGTGTCGATCACCGCGCCGTTGATGCGGATGAGGTTTCCCACTCCCGAAGGGCTGACGACGACACGCAGGCTGAACTGCTGCGACTGCGAGCCGGTGACCACGGGCTCGTTGTTGCCCGGAGCCGCCATGCCGTTCTCGAGCTCGAGCGGCATCTGCAGCGTCTTCGTCTCGCCCACGTTCAGGGTGACGGTTTCGGCGCGCAGCTTGTAGCCGTTGGAGAAGATCGTCACTTTCAGCGGCTTGCCGGCCGGAAGACCGCGGATGGCGGCCGGCAGCACCTGAGCCTGGAGCTCGTCGTTCACCTTGACGGTCGCCGCCTGCACGTTGCTTTGGATCATCAGCGCGCCCGTAGCCATGGGGTTCTGCTGCTGCGTGGCCGTGTCGCTTGCCGGAGCGGGGCCGGTCACCGGTTTGCCGAGCAGGCCGAACATCGTCGGATCGACGTACCAGATGGCGCCGAGCACCGCGGCGGCGGCGGCGATGGCCACGAGCGGCGATTTCTTTTCCTCGGCCTGGGGCCGGCGGCGCAGGCCGGTATTCGTCCCGGGCTTCTTATGAAGATTCGTCGACGTCGCCGAGGTCGCGTATTGGATCGGCTTGCTTGACTGCGTGGGAATGCCCGGCGGCGTCGTATTCAAAGGCTTGGGCGGGGCATTGCTCTTCGCGCTTCCGAAGTCGAGGGTGACGTCGGTTTTTTCCTTCATCTCGACCACGCGGAAGCTCGAGCTGTCGTCGCGCTTCT
The DNA here is from genome assembly GCA_016194795.1 of Deltaproteobacteria bacterium. Lineage (GTDB taxonomy): Bacteria > Bdellovibrionota > UBA1018 > UBA1018 > UBA923 > JACQAX01. The sequence goes on from JACQAX010000449.1 coordinate 7,747, forward strand.
TCGGGCCCGCGGGGCCGCGAGCGCCGCCCTTGGTCGTCTCCACGTTGTTGAGCGCGACCGTCGACTCTTCCTTGACGGGCGCGGCGGCCGGGGCCGCGGCGGGAGCAGCGGCGGCGGGAGCCGCGACGGGAGCGGCGGCAGGCACCTCGGGCATCGCGAGGAGCTGCTCGACCTTTTCGTTGAGCTTGAGGAGGCGCTTGCGGTCCTCGACGATCTCGTTCTTGAAGAGGTCGCGCGCGTAGTAGGCCAGGTCGGCCGGGTTGAACTCGGGCGCGAACTGATAGAGAAACTTGTGGAGCGCGCGCTGCATTTCCTCGGCGGTGGCGTAGCGCTGGTCGCGATTTTTCGTCAGCGTCTTCATGACGATCGCGTCGAGCTCCTTGGGAACCTTGGGATTGAACATGCTCGGCGGCTTGACGGTGTTCTGGCAGTTCTCGATCAGCTTGAGCACGCCGTAATCGTTGTCGCTGGCGAAAAGTTTTTTGCCCGTGAGCAGCTCCCAGAGCACGATGCCGAGCGCGAAGATGTCGCTGCGGCCGTCAAGCACCTCGCCCGAGATCTGCTCGGGCGACAGGTAGCTGGGCTTGCCCTTGATGACGCCCGCGCGGGTCGACTCGTTGTTCGTGGCCGCTTTCGCGATGCCGAAGTCGATGACCTTCACGGCGCCGTCGTAGGAGATCAGAAG
>JACQAX010000390.1 GCA_016194795.1 Deltaproteobacteria bacterium
AAATCGAAAACCAGTACATCGACGGCCTTATCACGGACGGCGAGCGTTACAACAAGGTCATCGACATCTGGGCCCAGACTTCCGAACTCATCGCTTCGGCCATGATGAAGAAGTTGAGCAGCCAGAAGATCAAGGGCTCGAAGGGCGAAGAAGTCACGGCTCCTTCGTTCAACGGCATTTTCATGATGGCGGACTCCGGAGCGCGCGGTAGCAACGCTCAGATCCGTCAGCTCGCCGGGATGCGCGGCCTTATGGCCAAGCCCTCGGGCGAAATCATCGAAACCCCGATCACGGCGAACTTCCGCGAAGGCCTCAGCGTCCTCCAGTACTTCATCTCGACGCACGGCGCTCGTAAGGGTCTCGCCGACACCGCCCTCAAGACGGCAAACTCGGGTTATCTGACCCGCCGTCTCGTCGACGTGTCTCAGGACGTCATCGTCCGCGAAATCGATTGCGGTACGCTCGACGGCATCTATGTTTCGTCGCTCATCGAAGGCGGCGAGATCATCGAACGCATGGGCGATCGTATTCTCGGCCGCGTGGCGCTCGACGACATCATCGATCCTGTGACCAGCGAAGTCATCGTCAAGGGCAACGGTGAAATCGGCGAAGACCGTATCAAGAAGATCGACGAAGCCGGTCTTGATCGCATCAAGATCCGTTCCGTGCTCACCTGCCAGGCCGGCGACGGCACCTGCAGTCTCTGCTATGGCCGCGACCTCGCTCGCGGACGCATGGTCAGCATCGGCGAATCGGTCGGCGTCATCGCCGCCCAGTCGATCGGTGAACCGGGCACGCAGCTCACGATGCGTACGTTCCACATCGGTGGTACGGCGTCTCGTCGCGCTGAACAGTCGAGCCTCGAGGTCAAAACCAAGGGTAAGGTTCGCTTCGTGAACGTCAATACGGTTCGCAGCAAGGAAGGCTTCCTTGTCGTCATGAACCGTAACGGCGAAATCGCGGTGATCGACGATCATGGCCGTGAGCGTGAGAAGTATCCCATCATCTATGGTGCGAAAATTCTCATCAACGACGGCGACAAGGTGGAAAAGGGCAAGCTCGTTGCTGAGTGGGACCCGTATTCGACTCCGATCATTACTGAAGCCTCGGGCTTCATTAAGTTCGAAGACATCGAAGAAGGTCTTACGATGCAGGAGCAGGTCGACCCCGTGACTGGTCTCTCGCACAAGGTCATCGTTGACTCGAAGGCCAGCGACAAGCGTCCGAAGGTTCTCATTCGCGACGACAAGGGCCAGGTCCAGAAGATCGAAGGCAGCGCCCGTGTCGCTCGTTACATGATCCCGGTCGGCGCGAACATCGTTATCCCGGATAACGAGCAGGTTCATGCCGGTGACGTCATTGCGAAGATTCATCGCGAAACGACGAAAACCAAGGACATCACGGGCGGTCTCCCGCGCGTGGCCGAGCTCTTCGAAGCCCGTAAGCCGAAGGATGCGGCGATCATCGCCGAAATCGACGGTATGGTTTCGTTCGGCAAGGACACCAAAGGCAAGCGTAAGGTCATCGTTACGCCCGAGGTTGGCGAGCCGAAGGAATACCTCATCGGCAAGGGTAAGCACCTCGCGGTCAACGAAGGCGACTACGTCAAGGCCGGCGATCCTCTCATGGATGGTCCGGTCAACCCGCACGACATCCTCCGTGTTAAGGGCGAAAAGGCTCTCGCGAAGTATCTCGTCGACGAAGTCCAGGAAGTTTATCGACTTCAGGGCGTTAAGATCAACGACAAGCACATCGAAGTCATCGTCCGGAACATGCTCCGCAAGGTGAAGATCCAGGACGTTGGCGATACGACGTTCCTTGTCGGTGAACAGACGGATAAGCAGGTTTTCGAAGAAGAAAACTCCAAGGCGATCGCACAGGGGGGCACGCCGGCTACGGCCGAACCGCTCCTCCTCGGCATCACCAAGGCGTCTTTGAGCACGGAAAGCTTTATCTCGGCTGCTTCGTTCCAGGAGACCACCAAGGTCCTCACTGAGGCGAGCATCGCGGGTAAGGTCGACTACCTCAAGGGATTGAAAGAAAACGTGATTATGGGTCGCCTGATTCCTGCCGGAACCGGGTTGGCGAAATATAAACGTCTGTTCGTCGAGTCGATCGCCGAGCCAATCGAGCAAGCGCCGTCGCATGCTCCTGAGGCAATGGTTTCGAACGACGCAACGGCTGTATGATTGTGGCTTGACTCGACTTTTTTGATCGAGTACAAAGCTTGAACTTTTTAGATTTGATTAAGTAGAGGGAATTAATGCCTACGATTAACCAATTGGTCCGCATGGGAAGAACGAAAAAGAACTGGAAAACCAGTTCGCCCGCACTCGAACGTTGCCCGCAAAAGCGCGGTGTTTGCGTTCGCGTTTACACCACGACGCCGAAGAAGCCGAACTCGGCTCTTCGCAAAGTATGCCGTGTTCGTCTGACGAACGGCTACGAAGTCACTTCGTACATCCCTGGCATCGGTCACAACTTGCAAGAGCACTCGATCGTGTTGATTCGCGGCGGCCGCGTGAAGGATCTTCCCGGCGTTCGTTATCACACCGTTCGCGGAACACTCGACACGCAGGGCGTGGCGAATCGTATGCAGAGCCGCTCGAAGTACGGCGCGAAGCGCCCCAGCAAGCCGGCTTGATCGAAAGTATTTAAGGAGATTTGATTCATGGGACGTAAAAAGGTTATTGCGAAGCGCGAGATTCTTTCCGACCCGAAGTTTCACGACCTCGTTATTGCGAAGTTCGTTAACTCGTTGATGAAGGACGGTAAGAAGAGCATTGCTGAAAAGGCTCTTTATTCCACTCTCGACATCCTCCAGAAAAAGACAAACGACGATCCGCTGAAGATTTTCAAGAAGGCTCTCGAAAACCTCAAGCCGGTCGTTGAAGTGAAGTCCCGCCGTGTCGGCGGCGCGACGTACCAGGTTCCGGTTGAAGTGAAACCGAACCGCCGTCAGTCGCTGGCTTCGCGCTGGCTCATCGAGTACGCGCTTGCGCGTCCCGAGAAGTCGCTCGAAGAGAAGCTTGCGGCCGAGTGTCTCGACGCTCTTGCTAATCGCGGTGGCGCGGTCAAGAAGCGCGAAGACGTGCACAAGATGGCTGAAGCCAACAAGGCTTTCGCTCATTATCGCTGGTAAGCGATCGCCAATAGCCCTATGGCTGAATATAGTTTAGAGACGACTCGTAATATCGGCATCATGGCCCACATTGATGCCGGTAAAACGACGACGACCGAACGTATTCTGTTTTATACGGGCAAAACGCACAAGATCGGCGAGGTTCATGAGGGCAATACCGTCATGGACTGGATGCCTCAGGAGCAGGAGCGCGGAATAACGATTACTTCCGCTGCTACAACCTGCTTTTGGAAAAGTCATCGCATCAACATCATCGATACTCCAGGCCATGTCGATTTCACCATCGAAGTCGAGCGAAGCCTTAGGGTGCTCGATGGCGCGGTCGCCGTATTTTGTTCCGTCGGTGGCGTCGAGCCCCAGTCCGAAACTGTCTGGCGCCAGGCGAACAAATACAAAGTACCGCGGGTTGCGTTCGTGAATAAGATGGATCGGATCGGCGCGGACTTCGACGCCTGCGTAACGCAGATGAAAGAGAAGCTCGGGGCGAATGCCGTTCCCATTCAGCTGCCGTGGGGACGCGAAAGCGAGTTCCGCGGGGTCGTCGATCTGGTCAAGATGAAGGCCGTGTTGTGGCATAGCGAGGACCTGGGCGCGACCTTCGAATACCAGGACATTCCGGCGGAGCTTGCGGACGACGCGCGTGCAGCCAGGGACGTCATGCTCGAGGCAATCGCTGAGC
>JACQAX010000391.1 GCA_016194795.1 Deltaproteobacteria bacterium
GCGCCAGCGCGTCCTCGACCGGCTCGTCGAGCTCTCGAAGATCTTCATCTACGACCGCGACCTGAAAAAGTTCGTCACCAACATGGACGCCTTCGACTCGCTGCTTTGCGCGTGGGTCGCGCTGCAGGCCGACCGCGGCCAGGTGGTCAAGTTCAAGTCCGACCTTCCGCTCGAGTCGGGCTGGGTACAGATTCCCGAGCTATGATCCTCTTCGTGCTGAGACGAATCGCGACGTCGATCCCGACCCTCCTGGCGCTGATGACGCTCACGTTTTTCGTGATGAAGATCGTGCCGGGCGGGCCTTTCGACCAGGAGAAGGCGCTGCCGGCCGAGATCAAGGCGAACCTCGACGCGAAATACCATTTCGACGAGCCCGTCTGGAAACAGTACACGCGTTATCTCGGCGATCTCGCGCGCGGCGACTTCGGCCCGAGCTACCGCTACATGGGCGGGCGTACCGTCAACGACATCATCGCCGAGGCGCTTCCGGTTTCGGCCGAGCTCGGCGCCGCCGCGATCCTCGTCGCGATCGTCCTGGGCGTCCCGATCGGGGTACTTTCGGCGCACCGGCGCAACTCCTGGTTCGATTTCACGGCGATGTTCTGGGCGATGGCCGGCATGTCGCTGCCGAACTTCCTCGTCGCCAGCATCTTCGTGATGATCTTCAGCGTGCGGCTCGGCTGGCTGCCGCCGGCGCTCTGGGAGGACTGGCGCTCGGCGGTCCTGCCCGTCATGACGCTCGCCGTGCGTCCGCTGGCCCTGATCGCGCGCCTCACCCGCGCGAGCGTCATCGAGACCCTCACCACCGACTACGTGCGCACCGCCGAGGCCAAGGGTCTCGACACGAGCACGGTGCTTTTCAAGCATGCGCTCAAGAACGCGCTCGTGCCCGTGGTCACTCTCACCGGGCCGCTCGTCGCGGCCGTCATCACGGGCTCGTTCGTGGTCGAGTTCTTTTTCGCCATTCCCGGCCTCGGCAAGCATTTCGTGAGCGCCGTCACCGACCGTGACTATCCGCTCATCATGGGCGTGACCGTGGTTTACGGGGTCATCGTCGTGGCCTGCAACCTCGCCGTCGACCTCGCGTACGCCTGGATCGACCCGCGCATGAGGGTCGAGTGATGGAGGGCTTCCGCAAGAGCCTGCGCCGTTTCGTCGCCAACCGCGCGGCCGTGGCATCGCTCGCGTTTCTCGTGCTCGTCTCGCTGCTCGCGCTCTTCGCGCCGCTCGTGACCAGCTATTCGTTCGAGGCGCAGAACCTCGGTGAGCGGCTGGTCTCGCCCTCGTGGGCGCACCTCATGGGCACCGACTCGCTCGGGCGCGACCTGTACAGCCGCATCGTTTATGGCGCGCGCGTGAGCATGTCGGTGGGCATCGTGACCGCCCTCGTGAGCGTGTTCTTCGGCGCCGTCTACGGCGCGATCTCGGGCTATGCGGGCGGCTGGGTCGACGCGGTGATGATGAGAGTCGTCGACGTATTCTATACGTTCCCGTCGCTGCTCTTCGCGATCCTCGTGATGGTGACGATGGGTTCGGGCATCACGAGCATCGTCGTCGCGCTCGCCTTCGTCGGCTGGGTGAACCTCGCGCGCCTCGTTCGCGGCCAGGTGCTGCAAGTGAAAGAGATGCTCCACGTCGAGGCCGCGCGCGCCATGGGTGTCTCGAGCTCGCGAATCCTCGTGCGCCACGTTTTCCCGCTGCTCTGGGGGCCGGTGATCGTCGCGCTCACGTTCCAGATCCCCACGAACATCATGTCCGAAAGCTTTCTGAGTTTCATCGGTTTGGGCCTTCAGCCGCCGACGTCGAGCTGGGGCACGCTCGCCAACGAAGGTTGGCGCGCGATGCGCACCTTTCCCCATCTCATCGTCTTTCCGGGGATCGTGCTCTTCCTGACGCTGCTCGCGTTCCAGTTCGTGGGCGACGGCCTGCGCGACGTGCTCGACCCGAAATCGCGGGCTTAGGCCGAGCCGAGGATGAGAGTCGCGTGACCCGTCGCGGTCACGTCGCCCTTCTGGTTGCGCGCGTCGAGATCGCAGTGGACGGTGCCGAGCCTTTCGGCCCCGTCGGGAACGTGCGCGTCGCGCACGGTTCCGTTGACGGTGACCACGTCTCCCGGAAACACCATCGCCTTGAAGCGGCAGCTCAGCTCACCGACGCGCCCGCCGCCGGCCTCGCCGAGCGCCTGGTGCAGAAACTCGCCGAAGAAGGCCATCGTGAGCATCCCGTGCGCGATGACGCCTGGAAGCCCGGCTTTCTTCGCGACGTCGTCGTCCAGGTGGATCAGGTTGTTGTCGAGGCTGGCCTCCGCGTAGCTCTTCAGCTGCTCGCGCGTGATCGCGGGCTTGACGAGCGGGGAGAAACGCGAGCCTTTCGTAAGCGTCGTCATGCCGTCAGCTCCTCACGATGATGGTCGTCACGCACTCGACGGCGAGCGCGCCCGCTCCATCCTTGAGGTTGGTTTGAAACACGTAAAAGTTCATCGTCCCCGAGCCGCCGGACTTCGCGTAGTGGCTGTTGACGAACGTCTCGCCGCGATACCTGGTTCCGGATTTCAGCTCGCCATGGAACCGATATTTCTGCTCGCCGTGCAGAACGTTCTGGAGCGCGACGCCGAGCTTCTGCAGCGCCGCGAACTCGCCGTGCCGGAACGTCGTGGCGAGCGTGGGAGGGCTCGCCGGCCGCGTCGGCAGCTGCCACGCGACCGCGTCGAAAAAACGCCCCGCCTGCGAGGCGGGAACCTCGTGCTCGAACGTCGCGATCGGCTCGGTGGGGTGCAGCTGCGTCATCACGGTCCGATCACGATGTCTCGAAAAAACACGTAATTCAAGGGGCTGATGACGAAATTTTTGACGCGGTCGTTGAGAAGGTACGTCAGGGTGTCGAAGTACAGGGGAACGATCGGTACGTCCTTGCGCAAAAGGATGTCGAGCGCCTCCTTGTACATCTTGACGCGCTCGGGCCCGTTCGGCGTCGCCGCGGCGCCTTTCACGAGCTCGTCGTAACGGGCGTTCTTCCATGACGTGTAGTTGTTGCCCGACGTCGACAGGAAGACCGAGAAGAAGGTGTCGGGGTCGGCGTAGTCGGCCGCCCAGCAGCGGAAATAGAGCGCGCCCGACTGCAGCTCGATCTGCGAGCGGTAGGTGGCGTATTCCAGCATCGAGATCGAGACGTTGAGCCCGAGGTTCTTGGCGAGCTGGTCCTGGATGAACTGCGAAAGCAGCGCGTTCTCGTCGGTGGCGAAGGTGACGAGCTCGAGCTTGGGAAGCGTCTTCGGATCGCCCGCGGCCTCCTTGAGCAGCTTCGCGCCGCGCTGGGCGTCGAACGAGATCACGCTCGCCTTCCCCTGCGGAAAAAGCTCGTCGCTCATGAGCGAGTCGGCGTCGGTCATCTCGCGGTGGAGGATGACGCTGATCTTCGAACGGTCGATGCCCATCGACAGCGCCTGGCGCGCCTTGGGAAGGCTGA
>JACQAX010000018.1 GCA_016194795.1 Deltaproteobacteria bacterium
CGACGATGTATCTCTTCGACCCGGAGCAGGGACGACGGCGGCGCGCCGTCACGCGCGAGCGGGCAGGTAGCACCTTGCGCAGGGGAGGAAGATTTCTTCGAGCCGGAGCGCTGGACGTTTCGCACCGCGCGCGGGGCGCGTTGGCCGAAGCCCGGCACGTGGTGCATCGTGACGAGCCCGACGACGACATCCTCCTGGCTCGCGTGCGCTCGGCCCTCGGGCACGTGTGCTCGAATCCCCACGCGATCGACGTGAGCGTGGCCGACGGGCGGGTGGCGCTGCACGGCCTTATCCTTCGCGAGGAGTTGGACGGTCTGTTGCTCAGGGTCGCGCGAATCGGCGGCGTGAAGGACGTCGAAAACCTGCTCGAGGCGCACGACGGGTCGGAGCGCGTGCCAAGCCTCCAGGGCGACAGGGTCGTCCGCTCGCGGTCGTTTTGGAGCCCCGGAACGCGTCTCCTCGCGCTTTTGGCTCTCATCGGAGGAATCGCGAGCGTCGGGGTTCGCGCCCGAGCCGTGACGAGGCTCGAGGGCTGACCGGGCTCCTCTCAGGCGACCGCTCGTTTGTTCGCCATGGCCGTGCTCACCCGTTCCAGGAGACTGTCCATGTCGAACGGCTTGGGGAGCACGCCTTGCACGCCGAGTTTCTTCGCTTGAAGCTCGATATCGGGGATGGCGGACATGAGAACCACCGGGATGCGAGCGGTCGCCTCCGAGGAACGCAGCTTCCTCAGCACGTCCTCGCCGGTCGCGTCGGGCAGGATCCAGTCGAGGATGACTAGGTCGGGCTTCAGGTGCTGAGCGGCCTCGACACCCGCCAGACCGCCGTGGGCGAAATCCACCTTGTAGCCCGCGGGCTCGAGAACGAAGCTGCAGATCGTGGCGATGTCTTTTTCGTCGTTGACGATGAGAATACGAGCCATGGATTCACCCCGCCTTCAGTTTACGCTCGTGCTGTTGAATGCGCTTTGGAAGGGCGAGCCAGAAGTGGCAGCCCTCGTTCGAGCTCGACTCGGCGAAGATCTCGCCACCCTGGGTCTCGACCGAGCGACGCGCGATGCTCAAGCCCAGGCCCGAGCCGGGCTTCCTGCTGTGGCCGCGCTTGAAGGGCTCGAAGATGGTGCGCAGCTCCTCTCCCGAGATTCCGCCGCACTGATCGCGAACGTGAACGACCAGCAGCCCCGCGTCGCGCTCGTCGACGACGTCGATGCTCACGGTTCCTTTGTCCGTGAACTTCAGGGCGTTGTCGACCAGGTTGCGGATCGCCGACTCGGACAGGTCGCGGTCGAGGCGGAGCTGCAGCTTGGGGTCGAACGAGGCCTTGAGCTCGAGCTTGCGCTCTTCGGCGGTCATCCGGGCGGCCTCAAGGATCGGCGCCATGAGCGCGCCTAGCGAGATATCGATAGGGTAGAGCTCGGCTTTTCCGGCTTCGAGGCACTCGGCCAGCAGCACGCTGTCGATCAGGTTGTTGAGCCGCCGAAGGTTTTTTTCGGCGATCTCGATCGGCGTTTTAGCCTCGGGCGGCAGGTCGATCTTGTTTTTCAGGACCGAAATCGACATCACGACGGCGGTGAGCGGGTTTCGCAGCTCGTGCGTGATGAAGCCGATGTGCTCGGCTTCCTTGCGCCGAAACTCGTAGTCCCGGGAGTCGGCGTAACTCTGCACCGACACCGCGATCGCCGACTCGATCATGTCGGCCAGGCGGTCGGCCTGCAGAACGTCGCGCGGAACCGGGATCTCCTCGCGGATCATCCTGGACAGCTCACGACGCAGAACGATGAACTCGTGGACGAGCTCGCGGATGTCGAAGCCGAGATGAACCCGCGTGACGGCATGCTCGCGCGCGATCCGGACCCACGCGCGCTCGCCTCGCGTCAGGGTGTCGGGACCGCTCTCCGGCTGGCAAAGCGAACCGGCGAGCTCTCGCAGGTAGTCGCTCATGGCGTCGCGAAGATCGGTCACGCTGACGTCGTGGTCGGCGAGGTCGCTTTGCACGGCCGCCAGCCACCGGGCTTCGATCTCGGAGATGCGGCGGAGAATGGCGTCGGCAAGCTCCCGCCGCTCGTGTAGCTCGGTCGTGTCGCTCGCCTTTGAAGCGTTACTCGACATAGTGGTCAGCCCGCCTTTCGCAGGAGTGGAGGAATCTCGATGGGGTGAAGGTCGGCGCCGAGCTCGTCCGGAGGACGATCGGCCGACGGAATCAAAACCAGCCTTGTCCCTTCACGGTCGAGCTCTTTGGCGCCTCTGATGACGTAGCTCGTTTGCCGCCGGATGTTGAGAGCGGCCTGTTCGTTGGACAGCGGCTCGGGGCTCTCGAGCAGGTACGCGAGGTGGGTGCGCCGGTCGTGGAAGACGATGGCGTAAACGCCGGCTCCCACCGTGCGCGCTCCCTCGAGCGAGCCGAGCAGCTCTTCGCGCCCGCGCGCCACCCGATCGACGAAAAGCCAGTGCCGTCCGCCCGAGATATCGGGGTTGGGCATCCGGTCGTGGCCCGTCGCGAGCAGACGATAGTTTTTCTTGTCGTGTGGATGCAGCACCAGGCATAGGCCACGGCGCGGCATTTGGACGAAATACAGGTCACCGTACTCGAGCGCGACTCCCATGCGCCCCGGGGGTGCAAAATCGGTGCTGCCTACGAAGGACGCCTCAGGTCGAGCTGGGCGATGAAGTATTGGTCGTCGCCCGTCTCGTTGGAGCGTCGGACGCGCAAGACGTAGAGAGAGTCGTTTGCCAGCTTGGCGGACAGCTCTTTCGAGCTCGCGACTTTCTCGCGGTCTACTTCGACGATGACGTCGCCCGGCTCGAGGCCCGCGGCGTCGGCGACGCCGCCCGGCAACACCGACGTCACCGCCACGCCCTTCATGGAGCCGGGCGCGCCGATCTCGCTCGCGATGCCTCGCGTGAGGTCGGAAACCTTCATCCCGGTGCGCGAGAGCGCGCGGGCGCCGCTCGCGGGGGCTCGGGGCTTCGTCTCGGCCAGCTCCTTGGGCACGGGTTTCGGCTGCGGAGTGAGCTGAAACGTCTTTTCGCGGCCCTCGCGGAGCACCTTCAAGATGGATTCTTTTCCGATCTGGGCCGCGGACACCGCGGCAATGAGGTCGCTGGCCGAGCGGACCTCTTTTTCGGCGAAGCGCGTGATGACGTCATAGGGCTCGACGCCCACTTTTCCGGCCGGGCTGTTTTTGGTGACCTGCACGACGAACGGCGCGCGAAGGTCGTGAGGCGCCCCGAATTTTTGGGCGATGTCCGGCGTCAGGTTCTCGACGGCGACTCCGATATAGCCGCGGGTGACGGTGCCCGACTTCTGCAGCTGCGGCAAGACGCTCTTCACCACGTTGATCGGGATCGCGAAGCCGATGCCGTGGGCCTGCGCGACGATCGCGTTGTTGATGCCGATCACCGTTCCGCCCATCGACACGAGCGGGCCGCCCGAGTTTCCGGGGTTGATGGGCGCGTCCGTCTGTAAGTAGGTGGCCAGGGGGATGCCGGGTGCCGGCCTTTCTTTTTGGGAGATGATTCCGTGGGTCGCGGAATGCCCCTGGCCGAACGGGTTGCCGAACGCCATGACGAGCTGCCCGACGCGAACTCTATCGGAGTCGCCGAACTGAACCGGCACGAGCTTGTTCTTGGCCGGATGTTTCAGGCGAATCAACGCGACGTCGAGATCGGGGTCGCGCCCGACCACCTTCGCGTCGGCGGGCGGCTCTCCCTGAGCTTCGGTGAACGCCACCTTGATTTCTTCCGCCTCGGAGACGACGTGGTTGTTCGTGAGGATGGTTCCCTTGTCATCGATGATGAAGCCGCTGCCCAAGGCGACCGCCTTCCCGAGCGCCGAGCCCGAACCCTCTTCGCCGCCGAAGAACTCCTCGAGGAAGTGCTTGAAGATAGGATCTCCCTGGAGCAGCGAGCTCTTGACGGTGGATCGGGCGGAGATGTTGACGACCGAGGGCAGCAGCTTCTCGGCGACCTGCTCGAAAACGCTGCTCTCGGTCTCGGGAAGGACGGCGCTTGGGCTCGAGTCAGGTCTGGCGGCAAAGGTCGTTTGGCAGGCCATCGCGAGAGGCAGCGAAACCGAAACGATGATCCGCGATCTCAAGTCCCTCATTAGGCGGTCTCCTTTTGGCGGTCCACCCTACGACTACGAGCAAGGCGCGTACCGCTGGCAAGAAGGATGCAGCAGGGGAGCTCAAACAAAAGGAGCAAACTCATGGAACGAAAGGCATCGGTCGTCTGGACGGGCAGGCTCAGGGACGGCAACGGAACGATCACGACCGAGAGCGGCGTGCTCTCCGATGTCGAGTATTCGTTCGGTACCCGTTTCGGCGGCGCCAGCGCCAGCGGTGGCGGGACGAATCCGGAAGAGCTGATCGCGGCCGCCCACGCCGCCTGCTTTTCGATGGCGCTGGCCGCCGAGCTCGAGAAGCGCGGAATGACGCCCGACCGGGTCAGCACGTCGGCGACCGCCAAGCTCCAAAAGGACGGCGCCGCGTGGAGCGTCACCTTGCTCGAGCTTGATACGGTCGCCTTCGTTCCGGGAGCGGAGCAGGCGAGATTCGAGCAGGCAGCCGAGAGCGCGAAAGCGGGCTGCCCGATCTCGCGGCTGCTCAAGGCTCCGATCGCGCTGCATGCGAAGCTGGAGGCCCGGTCATCGGAAGAAGAGCGGAAAAAGGCGGGCTAGGGAGTTGCCCGGCTGGTGAGCAGCTCGACGCAATGCTGAAGCTCGAGCGAGCGCTCGAGCCCCTCGAAGAGGCCCTCGGGTCCCGGGTTGAAGCCGGGGTCGAACGATTTGTCGGTCTTCTGCTTGACGGCAACAAGCCTGGCGAGGCGATTGAGGTCGCCGCCGCGTCTCCACGCCTCGAGCAGCTCGCGATCGGTCCAGCTCAGGTCGGCCGGCGCGTTGCCGCCGATCACCTTGAAGTCGGAGCCCGTCAGAAGCTCTTTCGGCGAGATGATCGCCGACATGTCCTTCAGCACGTCGCCGGCCAGCCGGCCGATCAGGCCGCCGAAAGCCTCGGTCCGATATTCGGCCGCGCCGCGGATCTTTCCCACCTTGCGCCCTATTCCTTCGAAGGCCAGGCGCACGAGCTGGGTGCAGCTCTTCGGCGCGGTCTCGAGGCCGGTGCCCAGGGCGTCGAGCGTCGCGCGAAGGCGCTGGCCCTCAGCCGGGGTGAGCGGCGGATTCGGCTGGGCGACTACGGCCATGAGGCCGCCGTCTTTTCCGACGGCGCCCGCGAGTGTTTCGGCGAGCGGCACTTTGCGGATGCCGACGCGGTTCAGGTACTCGTAGACGAACACCGAGCCGCCCTCGACCGAGACGATGCCCACGTGGTCGATGGGGCTGGCGCTTCCCGCCTGCGCGATGAAGGGCGTGCCGCCGGCGCGGCTCGAAAGACCGATGAGCTGGCCCGTGGCCCAGGCCACGCTCTCGGGATTGAAGCGAGCCGGGTCGGGCGCGTTGCCGCCGTAGATCCGGTTTTTTCGCTCGTACGCCGCGATCTTCGGGTCGAGGCCTGGCGGCGTCTTCGTGCTGCCTTCCTGGTAAAAGTCGGGGTTCTTCTCGAACCACTCGCGCGTGCCGGTCGACGAGAACTCTTCGACCTCGCTGGGCACGACGGTGACCTCGCGCGAGCCCACCTTTTTCGGGATTTTTCCCGCGTCGAAGCCCTTGCGGTCGAACACGAGCCACTCGTCGAGCTGCCGGAGGAAGACGCGCTCGATCAGCCGCTTGGTCCAGCGCACGGCCACGTCGCTTCCGTAAACGCCCACGAGACGAAGCTCGGGCACGCGGCGCTTGAGCCATTTGACGACGCCGGGGCCGATCGGTTTTCCGTAGCTTCCGTCGGGCACGAGCACGCGCGGGTCGTCGCCGAAAAGCGCTTCGATCATCTCGAGGCGCTTTGGGAACGGCGTCGCACCCGGCTTGTGCACGGTGGTGTCGTTCGGGATGATGATCAGGTAATCGAGATGGCCGGCTTTGAGCGCCTCGGCCGCGCGGCTCATGTGGGTGAGGTGCGGAGGGTCGAAGGTGCCGATGTAGATGCCGATTCTTTGCCCGGCGCGAAGCTCGACCTTCGAAAGATAGCCGGCGGCGGCCGGTTGGGCCGCGATGGCGACGAGGGCGAACGCGAAGCTGCAGAATGCTTGGGTAAACCTGGCCATGCCGTCTGACTTTTCGTCAAAAAAAGGCCGGTGGAACAGGGTTGTTCTTGCCGTTCATCGCTCGGGTGGGTTTTGCCGATCAGATGATGATGAGGAGTGTGCTTTTCACCATCGCTTTCGTGCTCGGAGCGCTCGTCGCGACCGTGCCGGCGGCAGCGCAGCAGCCAGGCCCGCGCGCCCGCGTCGGCGTGGGCTGCGAAGCCGCGCTTGCCGAGAGCCGCTGGATCCCGCCTGACTTTCCGGGCTATCTCGCCGAAGTCGCGCGCGTATCGCCCGAGCAGCCGCACACCATCGACTATATGGAGTCGTATCTCCACGATGCCCTCGGCGCCGAAACCCTCAGCGCCGTACGCTCAGGCTCGAGCCCGTTCGTCATCGTCGTGGGCGACGGCCCCACGGCGCTCAAGCGCCTGAAGACCGAGGGCTGGCAGCTCGAGGGCCAGGTCGAAAAGGGCTCGGGCTACTATCGCATCCATCGCGCCAAGGATCCGGCGGGCAACGACACCTACGTCGTCACCCACGTCAACGGACGAGACCGGGTGATCCACGTCCAGGGCTTCTTCAAATTGGCGGGGCTTGCACCCGCGCGATTGCGTACGATCGGCGAGCTCAAAAGCTGGAAAGCCGAGTACCGCGCGGCCTTCGCGCGCCTGGGCTACGTGCCCGTGTTCTACGGCTGGCCGAACTCGGGAGTCGCCGCCGTGATGAAAGCCAACCCGATCGCCAACGCCAAGTGGATCGGGCGCCGCCTCTGGGAGCGGATGCGCCCGGCCAAGAGCAGCGCCGAGCCCGCAAGCGATCTTTCGAACCAGAGCTTTCAGATCATCGAGTTCGAGAACGGCAAGCGGCTCTGGCTCTTCAACTCGATGTACGGCGACCTGGCCGGCGAGCTGCTTGACGCCTTGTACGAGCACGGCGCGCGCAACATCACCTACTTCGGCACCGCCGGCGGCTTGAATGAGGCGCAGCGCGTGCGCGACATCTTCACGCCGAAAGAGGACTTCGATCCGGGCACGGGCGAGTCGCGCCCGGTCGGCGTGCTCAAGCCGATCCCGGGAGTCCCGGTGTCGGGCCGCTACGTGCGTGTCGCGACCTCGAACACCGAGACCCAGGCCTGGCTCGACGATTCCGTCAAAAACGGCGTCGACGTGGTCGAGATGGAGCTCGGATATTTCATCGCGCTCGCGCGCGCGCACCCCGAGCTCAATGCGCGCGCGGCACTGGTCCTGTCGGAGGTTTTGCGCGGGCCCAATCGCAAGGACATGCGGAGCTGGTCGTCGAAAGACACCGACCCGCTGGCACCCGAGGTTCGAAGCGCGCTCGATGCCACGCTCGGTGCGACGGGCAAAAAGGATTACGCGATTCGGGCGGTTCGCAAGGGACGGTTCTAGCCGCCGGCGCGCGGCAATCGCGGGTCGTCCTCAACCCGATCGAGAACTTCGGCGCGATTATTTCGGGGCGAATTGACCAGGGTCGAAACCTCGTGCGCCACGAGCCATTTTTCAGGACACGGCTTCAGGAGCTTTTTGATCTTCGCCACGTCCTGGAGCTCAGGGTCGAGCCAGGCTTCCTCGTCTTTCGGGGCGAGGATGACGGGCATGCGGTCGTGGATCTTTTCCATGAAAGGGTTCGCCGCCGTCGTGAGGATCGCGAACGAGTGCAGCTCGCTCTTGCCGTCGCCGCGCCAGGTGCTCCAGATGCCGGCGACGCTCATGATCGGCTCGTCTTTGAGATGGATGGCGAACGGGCGCTTCGAGTCGCCGTCGCGCTTCCATTCGAAAAAGCCGCTTAAGGGCACGATGCAGCGGTGTTTGATGATCGCGCTTTTGTAGAGGCGGCTCTCGAAAACGGTTTCGCTCTTGGCGTTGATGGTCGAAAGCTTGGTTTTGAACTCGGGCTCCCAGGGCGGCACGTACTGCCAGCGGAAGAGGTCGAGCTGGCGCTCGCCGTCGACGACGCGCACGATCGGCGAGTCTTGCGTGGGCGCGAGGTTGAAGTTGGGTTTGCGCGCGCCGTGTTGGCCGGCGAGCGGGTTTCCGCGCTTGGCCTTTTCGTTGAGGTAGCGCGCGTGGAGCTCTTCGTCGGTGTAGGTTTCGTAGGCTCGGCCGCACATGGTTATTGCCCCAGCAGTGAGAGAAGAAAAAGCAGCGCGCCGAAGGCGCCGAGATAGATGCCGATGCGCGAGCGGCGTTGGTAGTTTTCCAGCGCGGGGATATCGGCTTCGCGAATGTTTTCGAGCCACGCGGTGCCGAAGGGCCAGGCGAAGAGCAGGCGGATCTTTGGCGGGTAGTTTTTGGTGATGGTTTTCGGCGGCCACGCCGACAGCGCCCAGATCTGCATGAGCGCGAACAAGATGAAGAAGAGGTTTGCCAGCTCGTAGAGGGCGTTTAGGAGTTGGTGGTTGGTCATGGAGATACCTTATACATGGATTATGGTGCCTCTGACGACAGAGACCCGCGCTTGCTCCTGCAGCGCGGGGCGCGGCAAGGAAGGGCGCGCATCGTGCGCGCCGACATTATAAGGTTCGCGCTAGCGCGAACGCGCTACGAACTGCGCGAGCTTCGCTCGCGAGTTCTGGGGTCTGTCTGGGCTCACCATCCTTTTC
>JACQAX010000392.1 GCA_016194795.1 Deltaproteobacteria bacterium
CGCCGTGGTCTTGGGGGTCACGAGCTGCTTGACCGCGTCGCGCGCGTACTCGAGCGTGAAGAACTGCTCGTCTTCTTCGGGCAGGAGCGCGACGAGCACGTCCTCGTCGGCCGTCTCGACGCCGGGAATCAGCAGGCACGAGCCGTCGCTCATCCCGTCGCCGTCCTTGTCGTCCTTTGTGGCGCGCGCCTTGAGGCGCGCGGCGGCCTTGTCGACGCGGGCGCGGAGCTCGGCGGGGAGCTGCGCGGTCCACTTGCCCTTCTTCCACTCGCCCGCGGCGAGCGCGATGAGGACGGGACCGGTAAAAGAGCCCTTGGCTTTTTGCAGTTGAAAACGCATCCGCGCATCTTACTCACGCGCGGGCCGGATGTAAACGCGGTTGAGAAGGGAAAGCCGGGGCCGCTCCTCGTGAGCGCGCCCCGGCTTTTTTGGGAGGAGAAACAGAACGGCTGGTGGGTCAGCCTTGGGTTGTGGGACGGAATTTTTGAGTGGCCGCTTTCATGTGCCCGAGGCTCTGCTTGAGCGCCTCGGTCAGGGTGTCGCCGTAGTGGCCGCCGCGCCAGAGCTCGCCGTCGACCAGGACGACGACGCGGCAGCCGATCGTGTGGCCGGCGCCCTCCCGGTTGAAGATCACATTAAAACGGCAAGCGGCGCGCGGAGCGGTCGGACGATGCTCCGCAATCCATTGACCGATCCATTTCTGCGCGAAGCGATGAACCGCTCGAGTGTTTGTGACGTCGTTGCATACGACTTCGCCCTGAAGCTCATATCGCGATCCGAGATTGCGTTCTGATTCCATGAATACAGTCCCCCTAATAAGAGCCAGATCATGATGGGATACAGCCTGCTCATGAGTCCAAGCATACGGGCGGGTGATGAAAGCGGGATTAAAGGCGGATTAAAGATTTTTAATGCGCACGGTGAAGGTCGTGCCCGTCAAGCCGGGCGCGGCCTCGTCGCCGGCGGGCGTGGCGGCGCTCGTGACGTCGATGCGGGCCCCGTGCGCGTCGGCGACGCGACGGGCGATGGTGAGGCCCAGGCCGAAGCCCGGCGCGGTCTTCGAGCCGGGGTGCTCCGGGTGTCGCGGGCCCCGGGGCGCCCGCACGCGATAGAAGCGCTCGAAGATCTTGGGGATGAGCTCGGTCGGGATGCCGGGGCCGTAGTCGCGCACCGACACCGCGAGCTCAGTGCCTTCGGGGCGCACGGCGACCTCGACGGGCATGCCGGGCGCCGAGAACTTCAGGGCGTTCTCGATCAGATTCTGGAACATCGACTGCAGCAGATTGCTGTCGCCGCTCACCTCGGGCGCCTCGGCGAAGAGGTCGAGGCGGATCTTCACGCTCTTGGCGCGCGCGAGGCCCTCGAGGCGCGCGACCACGTCGAGCAGGCACTCGTCGAGGCGCACGCGGGAGATCGTGAGGCTTCCCGCGCCGGCATCCACGCGCGCCAGCAGCAGCAGGTCTTCCACGAGACGCGAGAGGTGGACGAGCTCCTGGGTCGCGCTGTCGATGAACTCGGCGACCTCGACCGGGCTGCTCGCCTTGTTCTTCAGCAGATCGAGCTCGCCGCGCAGGATGGCGAGCGGCGTTTTCAGCTCGTGGGACGCGTCCGAGATGAAGCGCTCCTGGCTCTCGAACGCCTGCTCGAGCCGGTCGAGCAGGGCGTTGAGCGTGTTGGAGAGGCTGCGAAGCTCGTCGTCGACCGGCGGCGTGGGCAGGCGCTCGGAGAGGTTTTTCGGATTGAGGCTTTTGGCTTTCTCGATGATCGCGGTGACGGGGGCGAGCGCGCTCGCCGAGAGGTACCACCCGCCGAGCGCCGCGATGACGAGCGTGAGCGGGATGGCGATGAGAAAGAAGAGCAGCAGGCCGTGGCGCTCCTGCTCGAGCATCGCGAGCGAGACGGCGATTTGCAAGATAAACGGCACTGGGCCGCGGTCGCGCACCTCGTAGGTGAGCAGGCGGTACTCGTTGTCCTTTTCGCCCGTTCCCGGCAGGAGCTTCTTGCGGTTGATCGTGCGGAAGAACAGGCCGTCGCGGGTGACGGCCTGGAGGTCGCCGGTGTCGAAGGGGAGCGTCGCCTGGCCGAGGGTGCGCGAGCGCGCCACGAGCTTGCCCTCGGCGCTCAGGATCTGGAGAAACGCGCGGCCGGCCGAGAACGGGAAGATCTTCCCTCCCGTCGTCAGGAGATCGGGGTCGACGGAGACGTTGCCGAAGACGTCGATGTTGATGGCGCGCGAGACGTCGAGGGCGTGGTTGTAGAGGTCGGCGTCGAACTGCGTCTGGTGGTTGCGCTCGAAGGCCGTGTAGAGCAGCGCACTGAAGGCGATGAGCGTCGACCCGAAGATGACGACGAAGAGCGAGGTGATGCGGAAGCGGATCGAACGCGGGGCCCGGCGCCGGCGAAGCCAGACGTAGAAGCGCAGGACCGGGTGCTTAATCCTCCTTGAGGGCATATCCCGCGCCGATCATCGTGTGGATGAGCTTCGTCTTGAAGGGCTGGTCGACTTTCTTGCGGAGCATGTTGATGTAGACGTCGATCACGTTCGAGTCGCTGTCGAAGCGCACGTCCCAGACGTGCTCGGCGATCTCCGCGCGGGACAGCGCGCGCCCGGGGTGGCGCATGAAGTACTCGAGGAGGGCGAACTCCTTGGGCGTGAGCGTGATCTCTTTTCCGGCGCGGTGGACCTTGCGCGTGGGCAGGTCCATCTCGAGATCGGCGAAACGCAAATGGGCGTCGACGCCGCTGCCCTGGCGGCGGAGCAGGGCGCGGATGCGCGCGAGCAGCTCGTCGAAGGCGAACGGCTTGACGAGGTAGTCGTCGGCGCCGGCGTCCAGGCCGTGGACCTTGTCCTTGGTGCCGCCGAGGGCGGTCAACATCAAGATGGGCCCCTTGTAGCCGTCGGCGCGCAGGTGGCGCGCCGTATCGAGGCCGTTCTGGTCGGGCAGCATGACGTCGAGGACGATCAGGTCGTAGTCGTTGGCGGCCGCGAGCGACTCGGCGGCCGCGCCGGATTCGGCGTGATCGACCGAGTAGCCGGCCTCGGTCAAACCCTTCTTGAGAAACCCGGCCATCTTGCGTTGGTCTTCGACGACGAGCAGGCGCATGCCCTAAGTCATAGCATGTGGTCAGGCACGGCGTCGAGTCTTGGCTGGAGGCGTTTCGGCGAGCTCGGCCTTGATCTTTTCGAACTCGTCGGCGGCGGAGGTCGTCGGCGCAGCACGCGCAGGCGGCGCCGCCGCTGGAACGTCGCTGCCGAGGTTGGCGAGCTCGGAAAGGACGTTCGACAGATCGACGGGCGCGCCCGCCGACGGCGCCGCGTTTCCGCCGCGCTCGGGGTCGAGCCAGCGCTGGAGGGCCGCGTTGAGCACGGCGAGCTCGATCGGCTTGCTGACGTAGTCGTCCATCCCGGCCTCGAGGCATTTCTCCCGGTCGCCCTTGAGCGCGTTGGCCGTCATCGCGATCACGCGCACGCGCGCCTGCGGGCCGTGGGTCGCGCGCAGCCGGCGCGTGGTCTCGTAGCCGTCGAGGTCGGGCATCTGGCAGTCCATGAGCACGAGGTCGTACGGCGCGCGCGCCAGCTCGGCCAGCGCCTCGAGCCCGTTGGAGACGGCGGTGGCCGAGTAGCCCAGCTTCTGGAGCATCTTGAGCGCGATCTTCTGGTTGATCGCGTTGTCTTCGGCAAGCAGGATCCGAACGCGTGCGCGCGCGGCGTCGGCGCGCGCGTCGCGCGCGGGCGAGTCGGCCGCGACGATCGGGTGCGGCGGCAGGATCTCGGCCGTCGCGCGGCCGAAGGGGAGCGTGAACCAGAACGTCGAGCCTTCGCCCTCTTTGCTCGAGAAGCCGATCTGCCCTTTCATCAGCCCGACGAGCCGTTTGCAGATGGCGAGGCCCAGGCCCGTGCCGCCGTATTTTCGCGACGTGGAGCTGTCGGCCTGCGAGAACTGCTCGAAGATGCGCTGGTGGGCCGCGGGCGGGATGCCGATCCCGGTATCGCGCACCTCGGTGCGAACCCAGATCGCGTCGCCCTCGTGGCCGACCTTCGTCACGGAGACGCGCACCTCGCCCTCGTTGGTGAACTTGAGCGCGTTGTTGACGAGGTTGAGGAGGACCTGGCGGAAGCGCATCACGTCGCCGTGCGCGCGCGTGGGCACGTCGGGAGCGCAGTCGATCGCAAGGGTGATGCCGCGCCGGCTGGCGGCGTGGCCGAGCAGGTCGCGCGCGTCCTTCATGACGGACGGAAACGAGAAGTCGACCTCGTCGATGTCCATGCGCCCGGCCTCGATCTTCGAGAAGTCGAGGATGTCGTTGATGAGGTTGAGCAGCGCGCCGGCCGAGCGCTTGATCGTGTCGGTGTAGTCGAGCTGCTCGGCCGTGAGCGGCGTCTCGGTGAGGAGGTCGGCCATGCCGATCACGCCGTTGATCGGGGTGCGGATCTCGTGGCTCATCGTCGCGAGGAAGTCGGATTTCAGCCGCGAGGCCTCGAGCGCGGCCTGCTCGCGCGATTGGAGCTTCAGCTGCTCGCTCTCGGCGCGCTTGCGTTCCACGACGCGACCGAGCTGCGTGCCGATCGCCCCCATGATGTCGAGCAGCTGGGCGTCGTATTCGACGGCCTGGTCGGAGAAGAACTCGAGCACGGCCGCCACCTTCTGGTTGGCGAGCACCGGCACCGCCAAAGCCGAGCGCAGGTCGCTCTCGAGCGCCGCGCCCGCGCGCAGGAACCACGGCTCCTGCGTCACGTCGCGAACCCAGACGGGGGCGCCGCGCATGTAGACCTGGCCGGGCAGGCACTCGTCGGGCGCGAACTCGCGGCCGGTCGAGCTCACCTGGAAGCGGGC
>JACQAX010000393.1 GCA_016194795.1 Deltaproteobacteria bacterium
CGTGCTGCGGATGACCGAGGTGCGGAACATGCCGACGGTGTACGACGTCCGGTCCCAGCGCGGCAGCCACGCCACGACGGCGAGCGCGACGAGCGCGCTACCGGCGGCGCGCCAGCGGGCTCGGCCCTCGAGCCCGTACCACGCGCCCACGGCCACGACCCACGCCAGCACGCCCAGCCCCAGCTTGAAAGCGGCGTCGAGCGAAAGCCAGCCAAGCGCGTAATGGCCGAGCAGACACGAGCCCACCACCGTCCCGAGCGTGTTGACGAAGTAGAGGCCGCCGCAGATGCGCCCGTAGTCGTCGTCCTTCTTGTCGACGAGCGCATACGTAAGCGGCAGCAGTCGTCCGAGGAAGACGAGCCCGGGCAGCAACGCGAGCGTCGCGACCACGACCAGGCCGACGAGATACGCCTCGTAGCTCGCATTCCAGAACGCCTTGCGCAACCCGACGTGCCAGTTGATCCAGAACGGGACGCACGCATAGAGAAGCGCGAACCAGGCGCCGCCGAGCGCGCACTCGCGCAGCAGGCGCGAGGCGCCGAGACGGCGCGTGCCGCCTCGCGCGAGCGTGAGCGAGCCCACCGCGAGCCCGAGCACGAACGCGCCGACCACCGCCGGAAAGACGTAGTGCGCCGAGCCCACCACCAGCGAGAGCACGCGCACGCAAAGCACCTCGAAGAGGATCGTGATCGCGCCGCTCGCCGCGGCAAACAGCAGCAGCACCGGGGCGGGATAACGATTGGGGATGCTCATCGCGGGGCGCTCGGCCGCACCCAGGCCCTGCGCCGCCGGCACCCGGCGCGCTCCGACGAGAAACACGGCGCCGACCACGACGTCGAACACGCCGGCGACTCCCAGCGAGGCGCGCAGCCCTAATGCCGGCACGAGCCAGAAGCCGCCGATCCAAGCGCCCGCGCACGCGCCGAGCGTGTTCACGGCATAGACGCGCGCATGGAAATCATTGGCCTGCTCGGGCCTCTCCGGCAACGCCTTCGTCAGCAACGGGATGGTCGCGCCCATCAGAAACGTGGGCGCGAGCAGCAGCGCCGACGTCAGCGCCAGGTCCACGCCGAGGTGGTCGGGCAGGCCGCGGCCCACGGCGAGCACACGCGCGAAGAGCCACGGAAACGCGAAGGCATACGCCCCGATCGCGAGCTCGATGGCGCCGTACGTGGCGAGCACGCGCCTGCGCGAGCCCAGCCGTTCGCTCCGATTTCCCCAGTACCGATACCCCATCGCCAGCCCGAAGAGAAAAACGCCGACGACCAGGCTGATCGAGCGCGCCTCGCTGCCCACGAGCATCATGAGGTAGCGCTGCCAGGCCACTTGAAAAATCAGCGCGCACATCCCCGAGACGAAGGTTCCGACGTAAAATGCGCTCACCGACCCACGACCCCGAGGACGAGCGGCACGTCGACGAACAGCCCTGCGGCAACGACCCAGAGCAGCGGCAGCCAGTACGGGACCGGGTCGGCAAACGTGTAGCTGAAGATCCCGGCCGCGTGGACGACCATCTCGGACAGGGGGCCGAGCGCGCCCGCGGCGGCGGCCGCGGCGAGCGTGAACCCCGTCCGGCGCGTCGCGAGCGACACGACGGCAAGCGGCACGAGCGCCAGCGCCGTGAGCGCGTGGTTGCCGTTGAGCCAGCCGGTGGCGAGGTACGCGACCGCGAGCAACGCGAAGTCGAGCGCGAAACGGCCGGCGCCCACCGCGGGCGGCGGACAGCGACGCGCAAGCCCGCGCGCGGCGACCGAGCCGGCCACGGCGCTCAAGCCGAACTCGAGCGGCACGAACCTGAGCGAGGTGCCATGAAAGTCGGCATGGGCGTAGGTCAGCACGTTGTAATAGACGTGGATGTAGTCGAACGCCGTACCGAGCACGGCGCCGAGCCCGAAAAGCGCGCCCCAGCGCGCCCAGCCTCTCACAGCAGCGCCTCTTTGAACGTGACGAGCACCTTCACCAGCGGGTCACCCAGGAACAGGATCGAGATGGTGAAGTAGCCGATCATGAAGATGACGAAGAAAGCTCCACGCAGGAAAAGCCGCGGCACGAACCGATCCGTGGCCGAGAGCGCGCGGCGCTTCATCAGCCACATCGTGAACGTGAAGACGAGCAGCGCGAGGTACATGTACTTCGTCAGCGGATTCTTGGCGATCGACATCGCCGACTTCATGAACTCGGGGTTGCGCGTCTTCTCGCCGAGCTTCAGGAACTTCGGCCCGAAGAACGGGTTCTTGGCGAGCTTCACGATCATCTGCACTTGCGGTGGAAGCTTGGCGACCTCCTCGGGCGGAAGGCTCGTCAGCGTCCCAAGCCCCCCTTGGGGCATCGTGAGCTCACCCTCGCCTCCCGGCGCGGGCATGGGCGCCGCCTCGGTGGGATTGTTGGCCACCGGGTTGACCTTGTTGAGCGCGCCCATCTGCTGCTGGAGCTTGGCTTGCTCGGACATCAGCTCGTCGAGATCGCGCTGATCGGCATCCCCGCCCTCGGCCGGCTGCGCGCGCCGAGCCTGCTCGGCGGCCTTTTGCAGCTGTTGCTGCTGCTGCGGGGTCGGCTGAGGCGGCGGCTGCACGTCGTTTTCCGGCGGGACGGGCGTGAGGGGGCGCACGATCTGCTCTTGCTGGGCAGGCGACGCCGACGGCGACGGCTGGGCCTTTTTCCTGGCCTCTTCTTTCGCTTGCAGCTCGCGGAGCTGGCGCAGCGCCGTCGGCTCGTTCGGCTGCTCTTGCCGCGGCTGCTGCGCGAACGCCGGCACGCTCACGACGAAAAGCGCGGCGGCGACTGCCCCCGCGACGGGCTGAAACCATTGGCGCGTTCCCATGTTTCACAGTATGAAACACCCATGTCGGCAAAGGCAATGGCATATGACGAGCTCGAACGCGACTTCCGGGGGCTGCTCGATCCCGGCCAGGGCTCGGCGCTCCCCTTCGAGACGGCGCTCGTTTCGCTGATCGCGCTTCTCAAGGAAAGTTTTCCGGCCGTCTCGTGGGTGGGTTTTTATCGCAACGTCGAGGGCCACCTCTGGGTGGGGCCGTACCAGGGCAAGCTCGCCTGCGTCCATCTCAAGCCCGGCCAAGGCGTGTGCGGCAAAGCGCTGCTCGAGCGCAAGACGATCATCGTCGACGACGTCCACGCCTTCGACGGACACGTCGCCTGTGACCCGAATGCGCGCTCCGAAATCGTCGTCCCGGTTTATGAGCGCGGAAAGCTTGCGGGCGTGCTCGACCTGGATAGCCACCAGCTCGCCGCCTTTGACGCAGTCGATCGAAAACGCCTCGAAACGATTCTAAAAGGCATTGAGCCGCTAGACGAGCGTGTCATACTGTAATTGATGCCTTCGAAGCCCACCGGTTCCGGCCCCACACTTCCCAATCGGCTCACCCGCGGCAAACGCGTGGCTTTGTTCGCGCCCGCCTTCGGCTTCGACCCCCAGCTCATGGAACAGGGCCGCGGATTCTTCGAGCGCAAGTTCAACGTGCGCACTATCGCCCTCGACAACGTCCACGAGCAGGAGGCGTATTTCGCCGGCTCCGACGAGCGGCGCCTGGCCGAGCTCGTCCACTGGCTCACCGACCCCGACACGCACGCGCTGCTGGCGATCCGTGGCGGCTACGGGTGCGCGCGCATCTACCCCCAGCTCATCAAAAAGCTGAAGGCGCACAAAAAACTTCGCCCCAAGATCGTCGCCGGCTACAGCGACCTCACGATCCTCCTCAACGGTCTCTACCAGGATCTCGGCTGGGTCACCTTCCACGCGCCCGTGCTCGTCGGCCGCCCCTTTCGCGCGCCGACGCCGCTCGAGGAGCACACCTTCCATCAGTCGCTCTTCACGAGCGAGCCGCTCGGCTCCATCGAGCACGAGCAGCTCGGCGTGTTCAACCCGGGCCAGGCGCGGGGGCGGATCGTCGGCGGCTGCCTCAGCCTCGTCGTCTCGTCGCTCGGCACCCCGTACGAGGTGGACACCGACGACAAGGTGCTTTTTCTCGAGGACGTCGACGAGAAGCCGTACCGCCTCGACCGCATGCTCACCCAGCTGCTGCACGCCGGAAAGCTCGACAAGGTGAAGGGCGTCGTCTTCGGCCAGATGGTGGGGTGCGAGCCGGGCCCCGAATCACGCGACCCGAACAAGACGGGCGCGCTCGATGCTCTCCGGCTCGCCGTGCTTCCGTTCTTGAAGAAGAAGGGAATCCCCGCGCTCTTCAACTTTCCCGCCGGCCACGGCATGCCGCAGATCACGTTTCCGATCGGCACCAAGGTCGAGCTCAGGGCGGATCCTAAAAAGCCCTGCCTCGTCTTCCTCGAGGCGGGCGTGAAATGAAAGCCGAAGCGTTCGCCCAGCGCTGCCCGAAGACGGCGGCCCTGCTCGCTGGCGCGGTCGGCGAAGTTTTTCCGTCGTACGCCGTCGGCGTGAGCGTGGGCGGCCACGAGTGGCTCGGCGCGGGTGGCGCCGCGCGCGTCGAGTCGTTCTTCGACCTGGCCTCGCTCACCAAGGTGGCGTCGACGACCACGCTGCTCGCGCTGCTCGCCCAGGACGGCAAGCTTTCGGTGGACGCCCGGCTCGCCGACTTCTATCCCGGCTTCAGCGACAAGCGCGTGAAGCTCGCCCACCTGCTCGACCACTCGAGCGGCTTTCCGTGGTGGCTGCCGCTGCACGCGCAGTTCCACCTCGACAAGAATCCCGGACCGTTCGATCCCGCGAAGACGCCGGGCGAGGCGCGCGCGTATTACGAGAAGGCCATCCTCGAAAGCTTCAACCCGGCCGAGTTCGAACGCCAGGCGGTGTACTCGGACCTGGGTTTCTTGCTGCTCGGCTGGCTGCTCGAAAAAATCGGCGGCGCGCCGCTCGACGCGCTTTTTCAAAAGCGGGTGGCCGAGGGCCTGCGCCTTCCGAGCCTGCGCTACCTGCCCCTGGGGCGCTCGAAGA
>JACQAX010000394.1 GCA_016194795.1 Deltaproteobacteria bacterium
CGCAGGTGGCGACTAGGGATCTCGGGCAGAAGGCGCGGCGCCCTCTCAAGGGCGGCCTCGATTGCGCGAAGCTCAAGGCCGAGCTCGGCTGGGCGCCCGGCGGCGTCGACGAGGTGCTCGAATCGTTGAAGTGGAACCACCGCCGCTAAGATGTTATAGATTTTCGTCATGCTACATTCGCTGCTCACCAGCTGGTTCAACTTCGTTCGCGACTGGAACTATCTTGGCGTGTTTCTATTGATGGCTCTCGAGAGCTCGATCGTCCCGATCCCCTCGGAAGTCGTCATGCCTCCCGCCGCGTTCTGGGCCTCGCAGGGCAAGATGGAGTTCTGGCTGGTCGTGCTCGCGGGGACGGCGGGCAGCTACTTCGGCTCGCTCATGAGCTATCTCGTTTCGCAGTGGGTGGGACGCCCGGTCGTCACGCGGTTCGGCAAATATTTCCTGTTGGGTCCCGAGAAGGTCGCGATGGCCGAGGTGTGGGTCACGCGGTACGGCGCCGGTGGCGTTTTTTTCTCGCGCCTTTTGCCCGTGATTCGCCATCTCGTCTCGATTCCGGCGGGGCTGCTCAAGATGAATTTCGTGAAGTTCTCGCTGGCTACGACGCTCGGAGCCTTCTCGTGGTGCGCGATCCTGAGCTGGTTCGGCCAGCAAATCCTCGGCGACCATCCCGAGCTTCTTTCGTCGCCCGAGGCGATGGTCGCGGTTTGCAGGGAGAAGCTTCACCTCGTCGTGGCCGGTGTCATGGTTCTTGCAATGGCATACTCGGTGGTCGTTTACATGAAGAGAAAGCAGCCCAAAGCCGCAACGGCGCTCTAGACGCGGCTATTCCCAATGGTAGTATTGGGGTGTGAACGTTCGGAGCGCCGAGCCGCAAGAGCTCGAAGAAATCTTCATGATGGGGTACGACGCCTGGGGCGCTGAGCTTCCGGTGGAGATGTATCTCGACTCGTGCCAGGCGTCATACAAATACAAGCAGGGCACCTTCTACGTTCTTCAGGACGATTTCGGAAAGCTGCTCTCGTCGTGCATCGTCTACCCGCTGACCGCGTTCGGCGGCGTCGTCTCCGAGCGGGCCGTCGGCATCGGCAGCCTCGCCACGCCAGCCCAGCAGCGGCACCGCGGCTTCGCGACGCTCCTCCTGGCGATGCTCATGGAGCGCCTCGAGGCCGAGGGCGTCGACGCCTTCTTCATCCACTCCGACATCCACCCACGTCTCTACGAGAACCTGGGTTTCGCCCCCGCGCCCGAGAAGTGCTACGACAAAAGCGAGGGCACGATCCCGATGCTTCGCCTCGCCGGCGATCGCAGCATCGCGCCCGAGCTCTGGCAAGGACCGACGCCAGCAGAATGACGACGCACGCACGCGAAACCCGGAAGAACTTCGACGAGGAAAGCCGGTACTTGAAGATGGCCTTCGAGATGAAGACGCCGCTCATGCCCGCCGTGACGTACGCGGCGGTCTCGAGAATCAGGTGGGGCATGACGGCCAGCGCGTAAAACCAGGCGCGCGCGCCGCCCGCGGCGTGCGCGGCATGGATGAAGGTGAAGATCGACACCGACCAGCTGATCGCGTTCCAGCAGATGACGAGCAGCAGGCCCGTGCCTCGGTAGATGAAGGCCAGCAGAAGGCACGCGAGCAGCACGCGCAGGTTGTGCAGGAAAAGCGGCAGCGGCTGGTTGCTGAAGAGCGGGCCGGTGGGCTCGAGCGGCGCGAGAAAATACGCGGGCAGCGCGAGCTGGTAGGCGATCGTCGCGGCGAACACGCTCAAAAAGATCGAGATGATCTTGAACGTGAGCACCGAGTTGGCTTCCCACGACGAGCGCCGGTGCAGCCAGATCGCGTCGCGGTTCTCGGTGAGCAGGTCGTCCATCGGCTTTACGAGCAGGATCGCCGCCAGGCCCGTGCTCGCCATCAGCAGCGAATCGCGGAAAAACAGGCCCGAAATTGCAGTTCCGAGCAAAGTCGCCCAGAACGCCCAGCCGAATACCCGTGTGTAAGCCACTGGAAATACGTTGATTTTTCTCATCCTAAGATTACTGAATTGTATCAATAGGTTCTTATAACGCGTAGTGTTAAAATAGAGGGGTTCAGGGGAGTAGTACAAGGGGATGAGTTTTTCACGCAATGTCCGTCAGTATTGGCCATTGTCCATCGTTACTGTCGCCGTCGTCCTGGGACTGCCGTTTCTCACCGGTCACGGTGAAAAAAGGCCGGGTCTGGCCGGAATCACCGGCCGCGCCGGTGGCCTTTCGACGGACTCCGACAGCCTGGTGGTCGAAGCTCTGAGCAAGCGCGCGGGTTACACGCGGCCCGTGGGCCTGCTGCCGATCTACGGCTTCGACGGAATCGCGCTCGAGACGCCGGTTTTCAAATCCTGGTGGGACGGTCGCGCGTCGATCGCGGCCGGCAAGCTCCACGAGATCAACGCCAACACCGTCGTGCTCGGCCAGATCTGGAAAGACTCGATCCGTTTCCACGACACCGTCGCGCGCATGCACGGCGCGGGGGTGAAGGTGATCATCCAGGTCACTGACGTGCCCGACTGGGTCGACCTGCGCGACGACGCCTCGGGACGGCCCCAGCCGGTGCCCAACACCTTCGTTTCGGGCCGCGCGGCCCACGTTCTTGCCGAGGCCCGCAACCAGGGCGTCGGCACGTTCGCCGACTTCATCCTCATCGGCGGTGACGCCACGACGTATGCGAGCCAGCTGCAGCGCCAGAAGATGTACCAGATCACCAAGCAGTACTTCCCGAACACGCCGATCGTGCGTCGTTACGGGATGGAGCTCGACAAAGCCGAAGCCATGCTCAGCCAGCCGCACCCGATGGGGGGCAACTGGGAGGACTATCGCTTCGGCGCCGACGAATGCGACATCGCGCTCGTGACCGTGGGCCGCGGCGTCGACGAGGGCCGCGTGGGCGTGCGCGTGAAGGCCGCGCTCGAGCAGCTCAACCACATCGTCTCGATCGTGAAGTCGCGCCACAACGAGGCCGGCATCATCGTGACCGCGCAGCTTGCCGACGAGAAGCTGCTCAACAACAACAAGACCGCGATGTGGTCGAGCAAGGAGCTCGACCAGTTCGTGAGCGCCATGCTCACGAGCACCGAGGTCGACGGATTGCTCCTGAAGGGGCTGGGGCTATACTCCTACGATCTCGGCAACCCCGAGTTCGAGGCCCAGCGCACGGCCTTCCGCGACGCCGCGCCACGCGTGTCGCCCACCGAGGCGGTCTCGCACGGCCAGGCCATCGAGCGCTCGCCGGCCAGCAGCGAGAGCCTGATCCAGTCAGAATAGCTGACCTCGATAAATCAAATATTGTTGACTATTTAAGTCAGAAATATTAAGCATCGCGTCATGCATCCCGCGACGCTCCTCATCTCGCTGCTTAGCCTTGTCCAGCCGGCGTCGGCCTATCTTTTCAACCACGACGGCCACGTCATCCCCGACATGCTCGCCGACTCGAAGTACGTCGCGTGGAACCCTGTGCGGCAGGCTCTCGGAAGCGCCCGTAACGGCGTGGGACACCTGTACGTCAACGGCGCCCACTGCACGGGTACGCTGCTCGACACGGGCGGAAACCCCGCTTCGGCGCCGGCCTACGTGCTGACGGCCGGGCACTGTCTCCGCCGCCCCGGCAAGACGCTGGGCCCGTTCGACGTCGTCGTCGACGCGAAGGTCGACGGCCGCTTCGAGCTCAACGCTTTCGCCGACGTGCGAACCGAAAACCGCCGTGTCGTGAAGGTCCGGCGTTTCGCCTACGCCACGATGAACGGCTCCGATCTCGGCGTCGTCGAGCTCGACGCGACCCGCGCGCAGCTCGCGGCGGAGGGCTACCGTTTCTCGCGCATCGCCACCGACGCTCGCGAGGGGAGCGCGCTCGAGCTGCTCGGCGTGCCCGCCGCCGCCGACGTGGGTCCCGCTTTCCACGTGCTCCATCGCGCCAACTGCGTCTTTCAGCACAACGTCTATCGCGCCACTCGCGTGACGAACCTCGAGCGCCAGGCCTTTCGGTGGGACGCGGCCATTCTCCACGACTGCAGCTGCGTCGGCGGCATGTCCGGCGGGCCGCTTTTCGTCACCGGCACCGATTCGATCGCCGGCGTGGCGAGCGCCGCGACGTCGCTCGAGGACGTGATGGAAACTTTCGAAGAGCCGCGGATCTTCCAGTTCGACGACTTCAACCTCGCTTCGCGCGCCAGCCCGGCCGTGGGCTGCTTTGCCGAGGACGGAACCTTCACGCTCAAGGGCACCGGCTGCACCTTGCCCGAGCCGTGCGACGCCGAGCGCGTCGTGTGCGCGCGCCGGGCCTGCGAAAGAGGGATCGGCCGGGGCTGCCACGACGCGGGCCGGTTCGACGAAGGCTGCCGCCTCGGCGACGCCCGCAGCTGCGGCGCGCTCGGCGCGAGCAAGCAGGCCTGCGCGGGCGGCGACGCGGCTTCCTGCTTCGTGCTCGGCCGCAGCGGCGAGCACTCTTACTTCGAGAACGCGTGCCGCAAGGGCCACGGTCCGTCGTGCGCCGAGCTCGCCGGCGAAGGCGACGACCTGCACCTCTGGGCGAAGGCCTGCTTCCACGAGGACGCGCCGTCGTGCGAGCTGATCGCGCGCGTTTACGAGCAAGGCCTGCGCGGCGTCCCGCGCTCGCCCAAGGCGGCCGTCGAGCTCTACAAGGCGGCGTGCGAGTTCGGCAGCGAGAGCGCGTGCAAGCGTTCCGGAAAACCCGCGCGGCGCGGAGACTGAGGAGAATGACGATGAAGAGAGCACTGACGGCGGTTTTGGCGATCGGACTGGGAGCGGCGGTTTTCGCCGGCTGCGACGAGCTCGGCGGTCTCCGCGTCCCGACGGCGGGCACCGCGTGCCAGCTGAGCAAAGACCAGGAGGCGACGCTCTTCGCGCCGTTCGCGAAGCTGCCGGTGAAGCTTTTCATCGATCCGGGCTTCGATTCCTCGCGCAAGCGCGACATCCGTCGCGCGGCCGAGCAGTGGAACCGCTTCAGCCAGTTCTCGCTGCACGCGAAGTTCTTCG
The DNA here is from genome assembly GCA_016194795.1 of Deltaproteobacteria bacterium. GTDB lineage: Bacteria > Bdellovibrionota > UBA1018 > UBA1018 > UBA923 > JACQAX01. The sequence goes on from JACQAX010000394.1 coordinate 5,026, forward strand.
AGCTCGCCGGGGAGTACTCGGTGGCGAAGATCGACCAGTATTACGGCGGCCGCGATTTCTGCGGAGAGCCCGTGAAGGACGACGGCGTCTACGTGCTCGCCGGCGCGACGCTCGAGCGCTGGGCTCGCCTGGGCTACAGCAACGTCACGGCGGGCGTCACGTCCCGCTGCGTGAGCAGCGACCGTTTTTTCACGACGCCGATCGAGCACCCGCACGTCGCCGTCTATCTCAATGATGCCGAGGTCGGAGACGACCTCTTCTTCGGCGTCGCGCTCCACGAGCTGGGGCACGCGCTCGGACTCGACCACACCTGCGCGCGCAACGGCGGAAGCTACGGCATGCCGGCGTGCTCGGAGCTGCCGCCCACGCATCCTTACATGAAGGCCGTCATGAGGGGCGACAACGACTACCGCTCGATCACGATCAACCACGGCAAGTCGTCGTACAGCTACATCGTCGGTACCGCGATGGAGCACCTCGAGCAGAACGACCTCGACCGGGCTTATTGTCTCTACGGCCGCCGGCAGTAGCCGCCGCAGCAGCACGGGTAAAAACGAAAAAGCCCGCTGGGATCGCTCCCAGCGGGCTTTTTCGTTTTAAATGGACGGACGA
>JACQAX010000405.1 GCA_016194795.1 Deltaproteobacteria bacterium
CACGGGGAAAATTATGACCATTTGAGCGCTCCCTAGCGCGGGATACAATTTTCCAACCTATGTCCGATCTCGAAAATCGCGTCCAGTCGGTGTTCCGCCGCGTCTTCAGCCACGACTCTCTCGTCTTGAAACGCGAGATGACCGCCCTCGACATCGACGGCTGGGACTCGCTCAACCACATCCAGCTGATCGTCGCGCTCGAGAAGGAGTTCAAGGTGAAGTTCAAGCCGACCGACGTCATCGGCCTGAAGAACGTGGGCGAGATGGTCGACCTGGTGAGACAGGCTCTTGCTCTTTAACTCGGTCCAGTTTCTCGTCTTCTTCTTCCCGATCGTCACGACGCTCTACTTCGTGCTGCCGCAGCAGAGCCGTTGGGCGATGCTGCTCGTCGCGAGCTCGTATTTCTACATGGCGTTCGTGCCGAAATACATCCTCATCCTCGTCTTCCTCATCGCCGTCGACTACGCGGCGGGGCTGCTCATCGAGGGCGCGCAGGGCAGGCGGCGCTCGCTTTATCTCTACCTGAGCCTCGTCGCCAACGTCGCCACGCTGGCCGTCTTCAAGTACTACAACTTCGTGAACGAGAACCTCGAGACGCTCTTCCACGGGCTGGGCCTCGGCTATCACGTGAAAAACCTCAGCTGGCTGCTGCCCATCGGGCTTTCGTTCCACACCTTCCAGTCGATGAGCTACACGATCGAAGTGTATCGCGGAAAGCAGAAGGCCGAGCGCCATCTCGGCATCTACGCGCTTTACGTCATGTACTACCCCCAGCTGGTCGCGGGCCCGATCGAACGCCCGCAGAACCTCCTCCACCAGTTCCACGAGAAGAAGAGCTTCGACTACGCGCGCGTCGTCGACGGCCTGCAGCTCATGCTTTGGGGGCTCTTCAAGAAGTGCTTCGTCGCCGACCGGCTCGGGATCTTCGTCGACGAGATCTACAACAACCCGCACGCCCACGACGGCTGGTCGTTTCCGTACGTCGCAGCGACCTATCTTTTCGCCTACCAGATCTACTGCGACTTCTCGGGCTACTCGGACATCGCGCGCGGTGCCTCGCGCGTGATGGGCATCGAGCTCATGGAGAACTTCCGCTACCCCTTCAGCGCCAAGTCGATCAGCGAGTTCTGGCAGCGCTGGCACATCTCGCTCTCCACCTGGTTCAAAGACTACCTCTACATGCCGCTCGCCTACGGCTCGATCACCGACGGCGTCGTCAAGCCGTGGAAGCTGCAGTGGTACGTGGTGGTCGTGTTTCTCGTGAGCGGCTTCTGGCACGGCGCCGGCTGGAACTACGGTATCTGGGGCGCGCTGCACGGCCTGTTCATCGTCTGCTCGACCGTCTTCAGGCGGCTGAACGCGCGCATCAACGGCACGCTCAAGACGGTCATCACCTTCCACCTCGTGGGCTTCACCTGGGTGCTCTTTCGCGCCAACTCGATGGCCGACGCCTTGGCGATCTACGCGAACATCTTCGGCGGCAAGCTCGACGCCGCGAGAAGCTGGCACGAGCTCGTGCACAACGAGCAGCTGCACGTCGGGGTGTTCGTCATCGCCGTGCTGCTCGTGCTCGAGCGAATCTACAAGAGCGAAAAGCTCAAGGGGAGCAACCCACTGCTCCAGAAGCTCCAGTTCAACTACGCGCAGCTTTACTACGCCGCGCTGCTGGTGCTTCTCTTCATGGGCGCTCCCCTCGAAGAACGGGCCTTCATCTACTTCCAGTTCTGAGCGGCTAGCGGGTGTTGCGAGACGCGTCGCCGAAGCGCTTGATGAGCTTCTGGATCGAGCTCTTCGACTGGTACCGGTGCGCATCGCGGCCGCTGGTCACGACGTCAGCCACGACCGACTTGCCGTTGATGTAGACCGGCGCGCCGAGGTTGGCCAGGTTCGCGTAGTGGATCGCCTGCTCGGGGCTGACACTGAGCGCGGACGACACCGACGCGACTCCCGGAACGAAGCCGCTGGGGCCCGGAGCCGGAGACGGCTGCGGCTGCGGCGACGCGGGGATGTACGGGCTCAGGTTGCTGCCGATGAAGATGCCGCCGGGCGAGCCGTTGGCCGGGCCGAAGAACTGGAAGCCCACGACGACGCGTCCCTGCTTGTCGTAGAAGGTGTAACCGATGTTCACGGGCGGAAAGCTGCCGTCGATGGCGTGGATCACGCCGGCCGCGCCGACGTAGAACTGCCCGCGCGCGCCGAAGTACAGGTGGTAATCGACGCCGTGCTGGTTGAGATCGGGCGAGGTGAAGTCGACGACCGGCCCGCTCATCCAGGCCGGAAACGAAGCGCCGGTCGGAAGCGCGCTGACCTCGCGGAAGCCGAGCCAGCTGTCTTTCAGGAAGACGCGCGTGTTGAGATCGAACTGAAGCCCGAAGCCGCTCGCGGGCGACTCGGGGACGAGCACGATCTGGCCGAGGTCTTTCGGAAGATTGAAGCTGCCCGCGAGGCCGATGCCGTAGCGCGAGGTGAGCGTCGCCTGGAAGCCGATCTCGTTTGGCTGCGGAAAGCTCACGTTGAAGGCCACGGGATCGCCTTGATCCTGGCAGCCGGTGAAGGTGCCGACCATCACCGCCGAGGCGATGAGGGCTAGCGGCACTTTGGAAACTAGACTTTGGAGTGACATTTGGGGATTCCTCCTAAATGTTATGACTTGTTAATAATATTAATTCTTGACAATAATGCTCAAGATAAAAATATTCCTCTATCTTTTCATTATGTTACATGCGGCCGTTGAGAGGAGGATTCCTGGAAGGGGTTAGCAAACGGCTTTTGGCGGTGTGAACGCGCAAGCCCAGTGTAAGCGCGGGCGGCTTTGGAGGGATAGACAGCAGAACTTACCGTGGGTCAGATTCGCTTGGTTTCTCTCGGAGCGGCGACGAGCGGAGCCTGGGAGCGCCCGAGCTCGTTGTAGAACATGAGGTAGTTGCGCATCACCTTCGAGGAATACTCCTGAGGCAGACCGCCGGTCATTTCCGTCGAGCGCTTGAGAGCGCGGGCGCCCATGTTATACGCGGCGAGATAGTAACCGCCGTGCGAGGAGAACTTCTTGCGAAGCATCGCGAGGTACGCCGTGCCGATCTTGATGTTATAGGCCGGCTCATAGAGCGCCTTGGCGCCGAGCCACTGGATGCCCGTCTTGCGCGCGATCCACTCGGCCGTGTCGGGCTTGATCTGCATCAGGCCGATCTCGCCATGCGTGCCGACGGCCGAAGGGTTGAAACGGCTCTCGTGGTTGACGACCGACATGGTGAACACGGGATCCAGGCGGTGGCGGGCGCTCTCGACGAGAATCGCCGCGGCGACCTGCGTGGCCTTGTAGCTGTAGGCTTCGGGCAGGTGCTCTTCCGACTGCGAGAGGATGAAGTGTTCCATGCCATAGCTCCACTCGGCGTTGCGGACGATGCTGCGATCGTACGACTTGCCGAGAAGCTCGCGGGCATGGCCCGAACGGAACGAAAGATCGCCGGCTTTGGACAGCTCACGCTCGGTGATGAGATGCGCGGCGCCCTGCGTGCCCAAAAACATGCCGGCTGCCAGAAATGCTCCCAAGCGGTTTAAGTTGTTCATAAGCCCTCCCTGCACACTAAATAGTGCAAGGGCGGGGCCAGCTGGATTTCGGAAGTAGCCGTGTTTCCACGGCGTTTTTGCGGGTTTTTGGGCGCTGGATTTCAAAAACGACAGCTTTGACACCAGTGTCGAGACGTCAGACACCGGGGGTCTTTCGCGTTGCCCGATTTTCAGCTACACGTGGACGCATGTTGATCGTACGTGGAGCCCTTCCCCAGGACGACGCGCGCGTCGGCGAGCTGCTCGTCGAGGCCTTCGTCGAGACTTACGCGCGCAAGATGCCCGAGGTGGTCGTCGACGAGAACCGCAAGCGCGACCTGCGCGACGTCGCCACCAAGCGCGGCGAGGCCGCCGTGCTCGTCGCCGAGCTCGACGGCGCCGTCGTGGGACCGGTGGCGGTTTTCAAGCTGGGCTCGCCGCAGTCGCAGGCTTGGCTGCCGAATGCGGTCGACCTGCGCCACCTGGCCGTTGATCCCAGGTGCCACGGTCGCGGGATTTCGAAGGCGCTGCTTGACCGCGCTGAAGCGCTTGCGCGCGAGGAGTGGAAAGTTTCGGCGATCTGTCTGCACGTTCGTCGTGGGGCGGTGGGCGTTGCGCGGCTTTATCTGTCGCGGGGATACCAGCGCGATCCCGCTGGCGATCTTGCGAAGCCGACTGTTTTTCTGGAGGGTTACGCTCTTCGTTTTTAGGGGGATCGGTTCGGGAGCGGATTCCGATTCGGTTTCGGATGCGGTCCGGTGCTGGGGGTCGGCGCGGAGGTCGGTGCTGGCTCCCACCGTTTGGCATTGTGGCATTTCGTTGGGGCGTTCGTTTTTCCAAATGCCACAATGCCAAACGGTGGGAGGCGCGGCGACAAGTCGGCCCGGACGAGGGGCCCCCAGACTATCGATTAATTGACAATTACGGTCAGATATTGTAAGTTGCGCGCCATTCTTATGAGGCACCTGAAACACCTGATCTTGGCACTGACCCTGGTCTCGACTTCGGCGAACGCGCAGCAGATGGTGCGCGACGACTTCGCTCTCGACGGCGACGTGACGGTCGACGTGAAGACGGACGGGAGCAACCCGTTCAACGTGACCTACGACGGCCCCGCGCCGGCCGCGCCGGTCACGATCGGAAACGGACAGTGGAATCCCGCGTGGGCGAAATTCCGCGTCGCCGAATACGCCACGACCGGCGTGCTCGCGGCCGCTTCGATCACGGCGAGCTTCGTCGTTCCGGCGCCCAGCTCGGCGAACTGGAAAGGCGGCATCCTGGTCGACGAGCCCGTGCGTAACCTCCTGCGCCTCAAAACCCAGTCGGCCCGCGACGCCGCCAATACGGCGAGCAACTACGTGCTCTATGCGCTGATCGCCGCGCCCTTCGCGCTCGACGGCATCGAGTATCTCGCCCACAAAGAATCGGGCGAGGCTGCTTTCCAGGTGCTGATGATCGACGCCGAATCGATGGCCATTCTCGGCTCGACGCTTCTGCTCACCAAGGACCTCGTCGCGCGTGAGCGCCCCTACGGCCGCAACTGCGGCACGAGCGAAGCCGATCCCGGCTGCAACTCGGGCGACCGCAACGTCAGCTTCTTCAGCGGCCACACGGCGATGGCCACGAACGCCGCCGCCATGATCTGCACCGCGCACGAAAACCTCCACCCGCTCGGCGGCGTCGGCGACGACATCGCCTGCATCACGGCCGCGGTCGCGGCCACCGCCACGGGCGCGCTGCGCATCATGGCTGATAAGCACTACTTCTCGGACGTGATGACGGGCGCGGCGATGGGCATCTTCTCGGGCTACGTGCTGCCGAAGCTGCTCCACTACACGAAGACGAAGAACATCCCGGCGGTGGCGCCGTGGGTTGATCCGACCAACGGCGGCGGAGGCCTTTCGGTCAGCGGCGTCTGGTGATAGAACTGGAGTCATGACTGACTTCCAGTTCCAGGACATGCTTCCTCTTGGCGACGACTCGACCTCCTATCGACTTCTGACCACCGACCACGTCTCTGAAATGAAAGCCGGCTCCCACGGCTTTCTCAAGGTCGAGGCCGAGGGCCTGGCGCTGCTCACGCGCGAAGCCATGCGCGACATCGCGCACCTGTTCCGCCCCGGGCACCTCACCCAGCTGAAAGCGATCCTCGAAGACCCCGAAGCCACCACCAACGACCGCTTCGTGGCGCTCGAGCTCTTGAAGAACGCCAACATCTCGTCGGGCTTCGTGCTCCCCTCGTGCCAGGACACCGGCACGGCGATCGTGATCGGGAAAAAAGGCCAGAACGTCTTCACCGGCTTCAACGACGAGGAGGCGATCGCGCGCGGCGTTTACGAGACCTATCTGTCGTCGAACCTGCGTTACTCGCAGGTGGCTCCGCTCGACATGTACACCGAGGTGAACACCGGCACGAACCTGCCCGCGCAGATCGAGCTCTACGCGACCGAGGGCGACGCCTACAAGTTTCTGTTCATGGCCAAGGGCGGCGGCTCGGCCAACAAGAGCTATCTCTTCCAGGAAACGAAGGCGCTGCTCAACCCGCTGGCGCTCGCCGCGTTCCTCGACAAGAAGATCAAGACGCTGGGCACGGCCGCGTGCCCGCCCTACCACCTGGCGATCGTGATCGGCGGCACGTCGGCGGAGTACTGCCTCAAGGTGGCCAAGCTCGCGTCGGCGCGCTATCTCGACACGCTTCCCACCAAGGGCAGCAAGCTCGCCCATGGCTTTCGCGACCTCGAGCTCGAGCAGAAGGTGCTCGAGCTCTCGCGCAAGTCGGGCATCGGCGCGCAGTTCGGCGGAAAATACTTCTGCCACGACGTGCGCGTGATCCGCCTACCTCGCCACGGCGCCTCGTGCCCGGTGGCCCTGGCCGTCTCGTGCTCGGCCGACCGGCAGGCCTTGGGCAAGATCACGAAGAAGGGCATTTTTCTCGAGCAGCTCGAGACGAATCCCGCGCAGTACATGCCGGAGATCGACGAGAAGAAGCTTGCCGGCGACGTCGTGAAGATCGACCTCTCGAAGCCGATGAGCGAGATCCGGGCGACGCTCACGAAGTATCCGGTGAAGACGCGCCTCTCGCTCACGGGCACGCTGATCGTCGCGCGCGACATCGCGCATGCGAAAATCAAGGAACGGCTCGATCGCGGCGAGGGCCTGCCGCAGTACATGAAGGACCACTGCGTGTACTACGCGGGCCCGGCGAAGACTCCGGCCGGCTACGCGTCAGGCTCGTTCGGCCCGACGACGGCCGGGCGCATGGACGCTTACGTCGACCTCTTTCAGGCCAACGGCGGAAGCCTCGTCATGCTCGCCAAGGGCAACCGAAGCAAGGTCGTGACCGAAGCGTGCAAGAAACACGGCGGCTTCTACCTCGGCTCGATCGGCGGCCCGGCGGCGCGCCTGGCGAAAGACTGCATCAAGAAGGTCGAAGTGCTCGAGTACAAAGAGCTCGGCATGGAAGCCGTGTGGAAGATCGAGGTCGCGGACTTCCCCGCGTTCATCGTCATCGACGACAAGGGCGGCGACTTCTTCGCGGGCATCGACGCCCACGACTGAAGCCGGCAATTACTGCCGATTTATTCCGGAGCTAAGCCGCGGCCCGCGGGATGTCGAAATGAAAACGTGATGCTTCGCTTGCTCCTGCTGCTTTCGATCGTCTTGTCGGCCGATGCCTGGGCCGCGAAGAGCTACCTGCTCTTCAGCGCGCCGGGCGTGCAGTCGGCGACGTATGACGCCGACGTCGCCGCGCTTCAGGCGGGCGACGAGGTGGTCTTCAGCAACGGCTCGCGCTTCGAGGTGAAGGCCGTGCTCGGCAAGGGCAATACGGCCAGGATCCTCGACGTCGGCGGCGGCAAGGCGCTGCGCATTCCGCTCAAATCGGGGCGCTTCGACAAGACGATGAGCTATATGGATTACGTCGACGCCTTTCTCGAAGGCTACAAAACCCTGAAAGAGCGCGAGGCGCCCGTTGTCGAGACGTACGTCGACGAGAGCCTGCCGCGGGAATACGTCGTCGTCGAGGCGCTTTCGGTGAAGTTCACCTACGACGACTTCATTACCGGCAAGGTGAAGCTCAGCGAAGAGCAGGCCACGAAGGTGCAGGACGACTTCATCGAGTTCGCGCGCAAGACCTGGGGGTTCTCGATCGTCGGCGACCAGCACACCGAACAAGTCGTCTACACGGCCGACAAGGGCTGGCTGTTTCTCGACTTCGACGCGCGCAACAAGACGGCGAGCTCGTTTCGCCACGGCACGATCTTCACCAAGGGAATGGACGAGCTGATGGCCGAGCGCTATGCCGTCCACGCGCACGAGATGATGATGGTGATCGACAAGCTGCCGACGCCCAAGAAGATCCACGTCCGCATCATGGTGGCCATCGAGGAAGAGCGTCTTCGGCGCGGCTTCAAGCCGCCCTTCTCCTGCATCAAGTGGCTCAAGGAGAAGTGGGTCGGCCTGACCGGAAACTAGCGGCTTTCGAAAACCTGCCGTTTGATGCGCGCGAGGTCCATGAGGAACGGCACCGCTTTCATGCCGTCGCCCGTTTCGGCGCGCGCCATGCCGGGGCAGTGGTCGCAGAACGCGCCGTCGCCGCAGCTCGAGTCGAACTTGAGGTCGCGCGTCTTGTAGCCCCGGAGCGCTTCGGCCTTTTCGGAAGACCAGAGCTCGGCGAACGAACGCTCGCGGAGGTTGCCGATCGGGTCGCGCACCTCGAGGCAGCTCAGCAGATCACCGTGCACGCTGATCGCGGCCTTGCCGCGGCCGGCGTTGCAGACCGGGTCGTCGAGGTCGGACTCGGGCAGGGGCTGCGGGCCGCGGCCCTGCGCCTTGAGCGCGCGGTAGAACG
>JACQAX010000019.1 GCA_016194795.1 Deltaproteobacteria bacterium
GACTTGAGCTCGTGGATCGGCTCGAGCGCGACCAGCTCGAAGCCCTGCTCGTCGAACATCTCCTCGATGCTCGACTTCGTGAAGAAGCGCAGGTGCGTGCGGTCGAGCACGCCGGCGTCCTCGTAACGCCACTGCCTGCGCACGACGAGGTTCCAGAGGTTGTAAAGATAGCGCACGTTCGGGATCGACGCGACGAGCACGCCGCCGGGCGCGAGCTTGGCCTTGATGGCCGCGAGCAGCGCGTACGGGTCGACGAGGTGCTCGAGCACGTCGTTCATCGTGATGCAGTCGAAGCGGCCGTCGGGCAGCTGGGTGAGCGTCGCCTCGATGCCACCCTCGAACACGCGGTCGAGCCTGGCTGTCGCCGCGCGCGCGGCTTTCGGGTTGAGCTCCACGCCCCAGACGCTCGCGACGCCACGGGCCTTGAGGCTCGCGCCGAAAGCGCCGTCGCCGCAGCCCACGTCGAGCACCGACGCCGCCCCCTCGGGAACGAACTCGAGCATCTCGGCGCGCGGCTGGGAATAGTAATCAGTGGCCATGACATTTTCTGCCACGCCGGCCGTTTCCCGTCAACGCGCCCGGGACGCCGGGATCCCCGCGCCGACGGCCGCGAGCACGGCGCGGAAAACCTTCTGCGAGACGGCGTCGGTGCGAACCGAGACGAAGAGCTCGCGCTCCACGACGGGCCACGAGCGCACGCACACCTCGCGGACGAGGCCCTGGCGCTCGGCATCGTCGGCCACGATGCACGGTAGAAACGCCACCTGGTCGGTCGCCTGCACGAGGCTGAGGGCCGCGGTCGCGGTGGTCGTCTCGTCGCCCCAGCGGCGCCGGCGCGGTGACACGGGACAGAGGTCGTTGCCCGAGGACAGCCTCTGGTTCATCCAGTAGGTCGGCACGACGTACGCCGGGCGCAGCGCCTCTTCCTCGGAAACCTCGCCCCCGAGCGCGTGCCCCGCGCGCGCGTAAAGCCCGTAGCGCATGGCGCCCACCTTGCGCGAGGCCCAGCTGCGCGGCCACTGCAGCTCACCCGAATAAACGGCAAGCTCGAAGGCACCGTGAAACCCCTGCGTCACGAGCTCCTCGCGCGGCGTTTCGATCACGCGAAAGCGCGTGCGCTTCGCTTCGGCGGCGATGCGGCCCAGCGCCGGCACGACGAGACACGAGTGGAGAAAGCTCACCGACCCGATGCCCAGCGCGTCAGGCCAGTCGCGCGCCGCGCGCGAGCGCGCGGGCAGCTGCTCGGCGAGCTCGGTGATCTCTTCGGCGGTGCGAAGGAGCACGAGCGCTTCGGGAGTGAGCTGCACGCCCGCCGCCGAGCGCTTGAAGAGCTTGCGACCCAGCCGTTCTTCGATGCGCGCGATGACCTTGGACACGTGGGCGGGCTTCAGGCCCTGCTCGCGCGCGATCTCGCGCAGCGAACGGCCGCGGCTGGCGCGCACGAAAAGCTTGAGCTCGAAGAGCGTGAGGTCGAGAGGCTCGCTACCCATGCCCGATCGTATAGCCGATCCGGATACACCTATCCACGCAAATGCCATCTCCCCGGAGCGGAGCGCGAGGCCTATCTTGGAAACTAGAAAGGACCACCCGATATGCTCATCGCCACCCTTGCCACTCTCGCCACCCTTTCCACGCCTGCCAACGCCAACGACCTCTCGCCGCTTCGCACCGCCGAGGCGCGCGTCACCATCCTCGCCGACTCCAAGGGCCTGTCGGTCTATACCTTCGACAACGATACCGCCGGCCACTCCAACTGCTCGGGTCCCTGCGCCGCGGCCTGGCCGCCCGTAGAGGCGCCCTCCGGCAACCTCGCCGCGCCGCTCTCGGTCGTCGTTCGCGACGACGGCTCGCGCCAGATCGCCTTCCAGGGCAAGCCTCTGTATACGTTCGCCCGCGACCGCCAGCCCGGCGACATCCTCGGCGACGGGCTCCACGGTCGCTGGCACCTGGTCAAACCGTGAGCGACGGCGAGCAATCGCAATGAAGACCGCCGCCAGGCTCATGATCGCCGCGTCCCTGTCGCTCGCGCTCATGTCGATCGAGGTGAAATCGCTCTCCTCGAGCATCGGCACCAACGAGATCGTGTTCCTGCGCTCGCTGGTCCACCTGGCGGTGCTCGTCCCCATCCTGATCAACCTTCGCGTCTCGCTGCCCGCCGAGTTCAATCGGCTGCTGCTGCTTCGCGGGGCGCTCGGTTACGTCGGCGTGCTCTGTCTTTTCGTCTCGCTCAAAAGCCTGCCCGTGGGCTTCGCGATCCTGATCGCCTGGACTTCGCCCCTGTTCACCGTGCTGTTCTCGAGCCTTCTGGCGCGCGAGCGCCCGGCCGCGACGTTTCTCGTCGCCCTCGGCGTGGCGGCGGCGGGTCTCGCCGTTTTCGCCGCGCCCGGGGCCGGCGCGCCGGGCTCGGGCTTCACGGAAGGCGTGCGCGCAAGCTCGCTCCTGATCGGCCTCGTCGGCGCGATGAGCGCGGGCGCCTCGTACGCGCTGCTCAAGCGCGCCGGCTCGAGCGCCTCTCCGCACACCGTCGCGTTTTTTTTCTCGCTCGTCGCGCTCATGGCCTCGGCGCCGCAGGCGCTCGCGCACGTCCAGGTGCCGCAGTTCAGCCAGTGGCTGCCGATTGCCGCGGTCGGCTCGTGCGCGGCGTTCTACCAGTACGCCGTCGCACGCGCCTACCAGCTCGCGCCCGCCGCGGCCGTGGCCCCCTTCAGCCTGCTCACTCCGGTCTTCGGAGCCGGATTGGACTGGGTTTTCTTCGGAACGTCTCTCTTCGGCCACCAGCTCGTTGGCGCCGGCATCATCTTGGTGGGTCTTGTCCTTGCCCAGGCTCGTCCGGCCCCGAAACAAGCTAACTAATTAAAATTTATGCGTTCCTGGACGGCGTTGGCAGAACTGCCACCACAACTTTCCTTATTTGCCAATTGACACGTTGCGTTCTGCCAACGGTCCCGATATAAGTCCGCCCACGATGAAAACGGATCTTAAAGTCCAAAGCTTTACAGACTACCGCACCTTCCTGGTGGCTCATGCCCAGCACATGAAGGCACACAAGCCCGGCTGGAGCTACGGGTCATGGGCGCGCACGCTGGGCCTGAAGAACACCTCATCGATCACCAAGATTCTCCAGGGCACGCGCAACCCCGGCAAGCAGATCACCGAGCAGCTCATCCACTATTTCAGGCTCGAGCACGACGACGCCGACTACTTCCGCGACCTGATCGAGCTCGGCAAGCGCCGCCACGACCCGCGCCTGAGCGTGCTGCTCATGGAGCGCATGAGCAAGTCGCACCCGAACGGCGCCGTCCGCATCTTCGACGACAAGAGCTTCTCGGTCATCTCGAACTGGTATCACCTCGCGCTGCGCGAGCTCGCGCGCACGGGCTCGTTTCTCGAGGACGCCGACTGGATCTCGAAAAAGATGCGCTTCAAGGTTTCGCCTCGCGAGGCCCAGCAGGCGCTCGAGACGCTCCAGACGCTCGGCCTGCTCAAGCGGGACCCGCAGGGCAAGCTCGTCGTCGCCGAGAACTCGATCAACACCACCAACGACGTCGCGGGCGAAGCCATCAAGCGCTACCACGAGCAGATGCTCGACAACGCCAAGGAGTCGGTCCGCACCGTCGGCGTCGAGAGCCGCGAGCTGCAGGCCGCGAGCCTCGTCATGCGCAAAGCCGACCTCCCCCGCGCCAAGGAGATGATCCGCGAGTTTCGCAAGAAGTTCGCGCGCGCCTTCGAGGTCGAGGGTGCCGACGACGTTTACCAGATCCAGGTCCAATTGTTTCCGTTGACGAAAGAGGGAGAACTGCAATGAAGGGTATTGTTTTTTTCGGGATGCTGCTCGCCGCGGCTCCGCTCGCGAACGCCATCGAAGGCGGCGTCGGCAACGGCGGCACGGCCGTCGTCTGCCGCGACCGCGCGGGCAAGATCGAGAGCGCCGAGCTGCTCGACCTGTATGAAGCGCACAACTTCGGAAACACCGTCGAGATCGACCGCGGGCAGAGTGGCGCGAAGAAAGACCTTCTCGCGCGCGCCCTCGGCCGCCTGTCGTTCGACAACGTGCTCCAGGCCGACGTCTGGGCCTACGACGAAGAGATCGAAGCCCGCCAGCGCGACGTGAAGAGCAGCTGGCTCTACAAGCCCGGCGCGATCCGCGAAGAGCTCCCGAAGCTCGACCGCCCCGGCTGCGGCTTCGAAGTCGTCATCAACTATCTCGGCGACTACGACGTGCGGGTGAACCGCCCCGTGTACGACGCGCTTCCGGCCCTCGACCAGGCCGCCCTCGCCGCGCACGAGGCGATCTTCCGCCTGGCGCGCGAACGCGCCCACGTCCACAGCTCGCGCGCCGTGCGCCCGCTCGTAGCGCAGCTCTTCGCCAAGCACTTCGACGGCGCGCTCGCCGCCTCGATCGCCCGGGCGAAGCTCGGCGAGAAGGTCACGACCGTCACGTTGTACTCGGACGCCGACGCGCACCTCAGGCTCTTCTTCGACGTGCACAGCGGCGCCGGCGGGTTGCCCGAGCATTTCGTCGCGTACGCCGACTGCGGCGTCTACCTGTACCAGCCCGGCGCCGAGCAGCGCACGCAAGCCGGCAAGTGGCACTTCAACACGCAGAACGGCATCTACCTCTCGTGGTGGGATCTCACGCTGAGCCACGCGGCTCCGACGCAGCTCGACGGCCGCACGCTGGCGCTCGAGTGCGCCCGCAGCGGCGACGTCGGCGTCGACGCCACGTTCGTACAGAACAAGATCCGCGTCGCTCGCGTCCCGCGCGCGATCGACAACTGGACCTTCGATCCGAGCCCGAAAGCCAAGTTCCGCATCAGCGTCGTTCCCGGCCAACCCCCCAAGGGTCGCTCAGGCAACTGAGCGGGTTGGGAACACCTTCGACGCCTAAGTGCTCACGGAGTGGCCGCAAGGCAGCTGGGCGTCGCTACGAAGTCCCGGCGGGACCGCTCCATTTGGGGTGGAACGGTCCCCGTCGGGATTTTTCGTTTTTCGGCGGCGCTCACATCGGGCTGTCGTCGAGCGTCGCCGGGATCGGCCGGGCCACGCGAGGCCAGTTGTAATCGAAGAGCGGTGACTGGGTGTCGCCTACGCCATCGTAGATCTTCTTGCTGAACTCGATGCGCACGAAGGTTCGCATCGCGTCTTTCGTCGCCACGTCGGCCTCGTGCGCCGAGTACGAGTCCCAGAAATAAAGGCCGTAGTCCTCGGTCACGAAACGGCTCTCGGGCTTCGCCTGCCGCTCGATCTCGGCGTGCACGTGCTGGCGGTTCGGGTCGAGCGCGCGCAGGTCGAAGGGCTGGTTGTAGAAGACGGTGCCCAGCGTGTCGCTTCCCGAATAGGTGTGCTCGGGCGGAAGCTTGACGGGATAGCGCGCGCCCTGCACGCCATCGATGTGGATGCCGCCCTTGCGGTGCGTGGCGCCCTTTCGCACCGGATGCTGGTCGACAGTGATGTAGGCGTAGAAGTCGCCCAGCTCGGGGTTGATCGCGACCTCGTGGTCGATGATCATCTGGATGAACTCCTTGAACTGCGCGAGCTCCGCCGGGACGCGAAAGCCGGTGCCGGGCATCTTGATGGGCATGTTCAGCACCGAGGCCACGGGGCGACTGAAGGCCGCGCGATCGGCGACCTTTCCGAGAGGCACGGGCGCGTGCACCTCCATCATGTGCGCGAGGTCCCAGGGCTTGAGCATCGTCTGATAGATCGGCGACTTCGTGGTGTCGACTTTCGGCGGATTCTTCGCGGCCTCGAGCTCGAAGCCTTTTCCCGAGAGGCTGACCGGGCGCAGGTCCTCGCGCAGCGAGCGCTCGCGTTCCTTTTTGGGCGTGCCCAGCGCGTTGCGCAGCCGCTCGACCAGCAGGCCGTTGTCGAGCACCGCGACGGTGATGTCGGTCAGCTTGCCGTCGCTCTCGCGCGCGAAGTCGGCCACGCCGGCGGCCATCTCGGCCACGAGCTGCTCGTAAGAGCTCTCGACAGCGCCGAAGGCGTGGCCCGAGCGGATCGCCGGAAGCACGATCGACGTGAAGCCCGAGGCTTCGGCCTCTTTCAGCGCCTTCGACACGAGCTGCCGCAGCGGGAGCCTCTGGTCGTCGACGACGAGAACGAAATTTTTCGGTTTTTGCGCCTGCCCGTCGCTGGCGCGAACGGTGAGCGTGTCGCCTTCGGCCAAGGTCCGTCCCTTGAGCGCCTCGTTGACGTAGGGACCCAGCGTCGAGTGGATGTTGCTGCCGCAGAGCCCGTCGCATTCGATCGAGGCGACGACCGCGTTGGCCGCGACGTTCATGACGTCGTCGGCGACGACCTTGACGTTGAGCGAGGCCGGCGGGCGCGGCACGCCTTCGACTGCGGGAGGGGGCGTCGCTTTCGCGGCGCCCATCGCGAGCGAGATCTCGGCGATCTTCGCCTCGCGGGTCAGCGCCTTGTTCCAGAGCGCGCGATTGAAGGTCCACGCGGCCGCGCCCACGCGTCCCTGCAGCCGCTCGGTGCCCGGGCCCATGAGGTTGCGAAGCGAGGTGGTGTTCAGCAGGCGCAGCTTGTTGGAGATGATCTGGAGCTCGGCCTCGGTCGCGGTGGCCGACGGCGGGTTGTCGACGAGCTCGGCGGCAATCCGTTGGAGCGCCTTGATGAGCGGCTGCAGCCGCTCGCGAATCGCGGGCGAGCTCGTGTCGATCGATTTGAGCTGCCGGCTGGCGTTCTTGACCGTCTCGTAATCCGGGCTCTTCGAGCGCAGGAACGCGACGATCGGTTTGCTGAGCGCCGTCGGCGCGGCCGGAAGCAGCACCTGGTCGCCGCAATCGAAAGTGGCGTGAAGCGGCGACGGAACGACGAGCGCCCAGACGGCAAGGCTCGCCGTCAGCAAAGCTCGCAACGTGTCGATTTTTTGGTCGGGTCTCGTCTTCACGCGGGGGTCGCCTCTTCCTCAACTGTTCGGAGCAAAAGACCCGGTTTTTGAGGACCGGGAGGATTTTGCCTGCTTTCCCGGATTTCCCGTGCTTAGCTGCGCCCGTGAGCCATTCCCACCAGTCGAAAAAAATCGAGCTCCGCTCGAGCGGCGACAAGGGCGTCGGCACCTTCGCCGTCGCCCCGATCTCGCGCGGCGAAGTGCTGCTCGTCACCGGCGGGCGCATCGTCACGCGCGAGGAGGCGGCGCGCTCAGCCCACCCGCTCCACCCGTTCCAGGTCGAGGGCGACCTCCATCTCGCGCCGACGTCCGAGCATGACGGAATCTTCGCCGTGAACCATTCGTGCGAACCGAACGCGGGGCTGCGCGGGCAGCTCACGCTCGTGGCATTGCGCCCGATCGCGCCGGGCGAGGAGATCTGCTTCGACTACGCGATGACCGACAGCGACGTCGATGGCCGCGAGACGTACCGGATGCGCTGTCTTTGCGGCGAGAAGTCGTGTCGCGGCGAGATCACCGACCTCGACTGGCGCCGGCCCGACCTGCGCGAGAAGTACCGGGGCTTCTTCTCGAGCTACCTCGCCGCGAGGATCGCCGGCGGCAATGCCCCATAGTTCCAAATACTTAGAGCCGACGCCCTCCCCGCACAACAGCCGAGTATTTTGATCGACTTTTATCCCGCGCTGTAATATCTCAACGGCTTATGTTGACGTTTTCCTCCCGTCGAATCGCGGTTTTCATCGCTCTCGCGGCGTTCGCCTTCACCGGCTGCGGCCCCGGCGACAATCCCCGCGCGCTCAAGGTCGAGTCGGTGACCGACCTCGGGCCGCTCTCGATGCCCGCGACGGT
Organism: Deltaproteobacteria bacterium; assembly: GCA_016194795.1. GTDB lineage: Bacteria > Bdellovibrionota > UBA1018 > UBA1018 > UBA923 > JACQAX01. Next base: position 7,751 of record JACQAX010000019.1, read on the forward strand.
GCCGGGACGCGACGGCGGCTGGAGCGGCCTTGTCTTCGGAAAGCTCTTCTGGACCTTCGGCGACTCGTTCATCACGGTCAAGGGCGAGGATGGCCTGAACGTCCGATCCTCGACGTCCGCCTGGAGCGCGTCGGGCAGTGCCTTCGGCACTGCGCTCACCGAGCCCCTGACGAGCGCCGGCATCCCATACCAGCTCGTCCCGTACACGAGCGACGAGCTCGCCGCCAACCAGGCCGACTCCGCCAATGGCTGGGCGCTCTGGGGCGGGCCCGTGCTGTTCGAGAAAAACGCGGAAGCGCTCTTCCTTTACTCCCGCGTGAAGCGCGAGAACGGCAGCGGCTTCAACACCGTGTCGGTCGGCGTGGCTCGCGTGAGCGACGGCGCGACCACCGCGCGCCGCGACCCCTCGCCGCTCTTCGCCCAGCCCGAGCCCCTCTACGGCAACGGCTCGGCTTACGTCGACGAGCAGTACGTCTACCTTTACCAGTGCGACGTCGCGGCACCGCTCGACATGGCCTGCGCCGTGGCGCGCGCGCCCCGGGCGCAGGCCGACCACCGCTCGGCCTACGTGTTTTACGACGGCGCCCAGTGGGTGAGCGACATCTCGAAGGCACGCCCCGTCGTCCACGGCGCGGCCGCGGGCTTCTCGGTCGACTGGAACGACTGGCTCGGCTGCTATGTCGCCGTCCACAGCGAGCTGCTCGGAAAAGGCATCCGGCTCCGCACCGCGCCGGCACCCGAGGGCCCATGGTCGGAGGCCATCACCCTTCCCGCCGACGGCACCAGCATCCTCCCGAACACGGACGGCGAGTTCGGAAACTATCTTGCCGTCCAGCATCGCGGCCTGGGCAGCGCCGATGGCCGCGAGCTCGTCGTCACCTATTCGCGCCCGCTCGCGCCGTTTCGAGGCGAGGTCCGCGCCGCCCGCATTCGGCTCGCCGAGTAGCCGCGCTTCGTGCGACAATCACCGGGCATGGATACCCCCGACACCTCGATCGTCTCCAGCAGCGAGCGGAACTGGGCGCTGTTTATTCACCTCTCGACGTTCTTCACGTTCGTCGTGCCGATGCTCGGTTATTTCGCGCCGATCCTCTTCTGGACGGTCAAACGGAAAGAGTCGGCGTTCCTCGACGACCAGGGGCGCGAGGCCGCGAACTTCGTCGTCTCGTGCTTCATCTTCACGGTCGGCGCGGTCGTCGTCGGAACCGTCGCCCTGCTCGCGGCGAAAAACGGCCTCTCGACCGAGACCGACCCGCTCGCGTTCGCCGCTACGGCGGGCATCTATTACGTTCTCCTCCTGGCGATCGGCGCGTTCTGGCTCATCTCGACGATCGTCGCGGCCGTGAAGGCGTCGTCGGGAATACGCTACCGGCACCCGCTCATCCTGCGGCCGCTCAAACGATCCCGGTCGTAGCCGGCAAATAATTCTCGGCTCGCCGGTCTTGGCAATTTTTTATCCGGGTTTTGGTAACATGGCCGCATGAAAGCGAAGACGATTCTGGTGGTGGACGACGATGCCGACATCCGCGAGGCGATGAAGGTCGTCCTGAAGCGCGAAGGCTACGAGGTCGTGACCGCCACGAACGGGCAGGAGGCGCTCGACGTGCTCCGCCAGATCGCGCGGCCCAACCTCATCCTTCTCGATCTCATGATGCCCGTGATGGACGGCTGGGAGTTCACTCTCGCGATGCACATGGACCCGAACCTGACCGGCATCCCGCTCCTCCTCGTCACCGCCTACGCCGAGCGCGCCGTCGGCGTCGAGACGGGCGACGACGGGATGATCACCAAGCCCATCGATTTCGAGCGCCTGATCCTGCTCGTGAAAAAACGCTGCGCCTGAAAAGCAAAGCCTCGTGGAGCGACTGGCCGGTCGAACATTCCCTTAACGATCTCCGTTTTTTAATGTGCTATTCACCTTCACAAGTTGCGACAGGGAAAGAGGCGAACGGCCATCCTCGTTAGTGCAGTGATTTTCTGGTTAGCCGCCGCCATGGCTGGGCTGAAGACCCTCGGCGACTACGCGAATACGCCCGGGCCGAGCGTGCGGGCTCCGGCGTCCTGGCCGTCGCGCGCGGCGCTGGCTCCGGACCGCGATGGTAAACCCACGCTCGTCCTGTTCCTGCATCCGAAATGCCCGTGCAGCGCCGCGAGCGTAGGCGAGCTCGACGAGCTGCTGGCGAGGATCGGAGGCGCCAGAGCGACGGTCCACGCGGTGTTCGTCCAGCCGAAGGGCTGGTCGGATGCCGAGGTGAGGGGCCGTCTTTGGAAGCAGGTGGGCGCCATTCCTGGCGTTCAGAGAACGATCGATCCCGAAGGGCGGGAGGCCCGCCGCTTCGGCGCGCTGAC
>JACQAX010000386.1 GCA_016194795.1 Deltaproteobacteria bacterium
GAGCTTGAAGCGGATGTGCGTCCGCGCCGAGCCCGTTACCTTCTTCAAAGATAAGTCGGAGCGCTCTTTGTTAGGGGTGAGCGCTCCGACCTTGGTAAGAGGATAGCTTCCGTAGTACTTTGCGTAAGCCGCCTCAAGCTGGTTCGTCGTCACGCCGCTCGCGACCCGGGCGTAGAGGCCCGAGATGATGCCGCGGCGAACGTTCAAGAGATGCGTCGTGAGCAGGGGATCGATTTGCGCGTTCGCAAACTTACCCACATATCCACAGATCTCGGGATAGTGCTGGTGCGCGCCCACCTTATAAGGAAGGCATTCGCCCTCGACTTCGGTGAACAGCAGATTTTCGGAAGCTTTCCGACCGGCGCCGGTCGTGCCCGACTTGGCGTCGATGACCAAAGTCATGGGGTCGATGAGCTTCTCTTTGACGAGGGGGAGGAGCGCCATCAGCACCGACGTGGCGTAGCAGCCGGGGTTGGCGACAAGCTTTGACGTCGACGGGCCCGCCCATGGCACGAGACCGAAGTCGGCGCTTTCGACGAGCTCGGGGTGGGCATGGTCGAGGCCGTACCACTCCTTATAGAGCTTGAGGGTTTCGGCTTTGGTCGCGCCCTTCAACCGGAACGCGCCGCTCAGGTCGACGACCTTGCAGCCGGCGGCGAGAAGCTTCGGCGTTACTTCAATCGAGACCTCGGCGGGCGTGGCGAGGAAGAACGTGTCGACGGTTTTCGCGACGGCTTCGAGCTCACCCATCGGTTTGACCGGCACTTTTGCGGCTTTTTCCTCGGGAAGGTAGTCGCCGAGCGAAAACTCCGAGTCGGTGGCGAAGCATGCGACGAGCTCGGCGTGCGGGTGCTTAAGCAGGATTCGAGCGAGCTCGACTCCCGTATATCCCCTGGCGCCTAAAATTGCTGTTGCATGTTTATTCATCTTATATGCATAATTATTCATATCCGGTGCTGAAAGCAAGCAAAAACTGTTGCCTTATGCATTTTAAATGCATATATATGCGGATAACGAAGGAGCCCATTTTCATGAATACGACGACGAACGCGAAGAAAACGGTTGTGCTGGTTTACTCCGGAGGCCTCGACACCTCCATCTGCATCCCCCTGATGAAGGAAGAGTACGGCTACGAGCGAGTCGTCACGGTCACCGTCGACGTCGGCCAGCCGGCCGAAGACATCGCGCAGGCCGCCGACAAGGCCAAGCAGATGGGCACCGAACATTACACGGTGGATGCGAAGGAAGAGTTCGCCCGGGACTTCTGCTTCGCCGCCGTCAAGGCCAACGCCATGTACGAGGGCTATCCGCTCTCCACGTCGATTGCCCGCCCCATCATCGCCGCCAAGGCGGTGGAAGTGGCCAAGAAGCTCGGCGCCAAGGCCTTCGCCCACGGCTGCACCGGCAAGGGCAACGACCAGTTCCGGATCGAGTTCGCCATCCGCGCGCTGATGCCCGATGCGATCATCCACGCGCCGATTCGTGAAAGAAACATGACCCGGTCGTGGGAAATCGAATACGCCCAACAGAAGGGCGTGCCGATCAAGCAGAGCCTGGAAAAGATCTGGTCGATCGACGAGAACCTCTGGGGCCGGTCGATCGAAGGCGGAAGGCTCGAAGAGCCAGACTTCGCCCCGCCCGAAGAGATCTTCCAGTGGACCAAGAGCCCGACGGCTGCCGCCGACAAGGTGAAAGAGCTCAAGATCACGTTCGAAGGCGGAGCGCCCGTCGCCATCGACGGCGAAAAGACCAGCCCGGCCAAGCTCGTGATGCTCGCCAACAAGATCGCCGGCGACAATGCCGTCGGCCGTATCGACGTGATGGAAGACCGGATGCTGGGTCTCAAAGTCCGCGAAAACTACGAGTGCCCGGGCTCGATGCTCATCCTGACGGCCCACAAGGCGCTCGAAGCCCTCGTGCTCACGCGAGATGAGCTGCGGTTCAAGGCAAGCGTGGATGCCGAATGGTCGAAGCTCGCCTACGAAGGCCTCTGGTGGGACCCGCTCAAGGACGGTCTCGAGGCCTACGTCGCCTTCACCCAGAAGCGCGTGACCGGTACCGTGACTCTCCGGCTCTATAAGGGCTCGATGCAGGTCATCGGCCGGACGAGCCCCTGGGCCCTGTATAATGAGGACCTGGCGTCGTTCGACACCAAGACCTTCGAGCAGAGCGAAAGCACCGGCACGGTGAAGAACTTCGGGCTCCAGGCCCGGATGTACTACTCGCTCGCGGAAAAGATGAAGAAATGACCGGAAAGCTTTGGGGTGGGGCGTTCGACAAGCCCACCCATGCCGAAGTGGAGAAGTTCACGGCCTCGATCGGCGTGGACGGCAGGCTCTGGGCGGCCGACATCCTCGGCAGCCAGGCCCACGCGCGCATGCTCGGAAAAGTGGGCGTGCTCACCGCTGACGAGAGCGCGAAAATCGTCGCCGGGCTCGAAGCCGTGCGCGCCGACATCACCTCCGGCAAAGCCGTCTTCAGCCCCGACGCCGAAGACGTGCACTCGGAGATCGAGCGGCTGCTGACCGAAAGGCTCGGCGCGCTTGCCGGCAAGCTCCACACCGCCCGCTCGCGAAACGACCAGGTGGCCACGGCCACGCGGCTCTATCTCAGGGGCGAGGCCCAGTCGCTCGGCGGCGACCTGCGCGCGCTCCAGACCCTGCTGGCCGACACCGCCGAAAAGCACGTCGAGACGATCCTGCCCGGTCTCACCCACACCCAGCATGCGCAGCCGGTGAGCCTCGCGCACCACCTGCTGGCGTACTTCTGGATGTTCGAGCGCGACGTGGCGAGACTCGTTTCGTGCGTGGAGCGCGTGAACGTGCTTCCGCTCGGCTCGGCCGCGCTGGCGGGCACCTCGTTTCCGCTGGACCGAAAGATGGTCGCCAAGGACCTGGGCTTCGCCAGTGTCACCGAGAACAGCCTCGACGCCGTGTCGGATCGCGACTTCGTCGTCGAGTTCCTCTCGGATTGCGCGCAGGTGATGACGCACCTTTCCCGGCTCTCCGAGGAGCTGATCTTGTGGAGCGCCCCCGAGTTCGGCTTCGTGCAGCTCGACGACAGCGTGACGACCGGCTCGAGCATCATGCCGCAGAAAAAGAACCCCGACGTCGCCGAGCTCATCCGTGGGAAAGTCGGGCGCGTCAACGGCGCTCTCGTCGGCGTGCTCACGACTTTGAAGGCCCTGCCGCTCTCGTACAATCGCGATCTTCAGGAAGACAAGACGTTCCTCTTCGAGGGTCTCGATACGACGAGGGCGAGCGTCCGTCTCATGTCGCTCATGCTCTCCAACGCGAGCTTCAAGACCGAGCGGATGGCCAAGGCCGTGGAGGGGGATTTTTCCAATGCCACCGATCTCGCCGACTATCTCGTGCGCAAGGGCTTGCCGTTTCGGCAGGCCCACGAGGTCGTGGGCCGGGCCGTGCGCTACTGTCTCGAGCGCAAGCTCGCGCTCGAAGCGCTCACGGTCGCCCAGCTCAAGGAGCTGAGCCCGCTTTTCGAGGCCGATGCGCTCGCCGCCATCCAACCGCTTGCCGTGCTGCACGCTCGCACGTCCGAAGGCGGAACGGCGCCCGTTCGCGTGAAGGAGCAGCTGGCCGCCGCTCGTGGCGCGTTGACCCGTGCGTGACGCGGATCGCTTCGCGTAAAGTAGGGTCAACGAAAGGGGAGCGCGAATGCTTCTCAAGATCCTCAGCGCCGCCGGGCTGCTCGCGCTCGCGCAGACCCCGGCTCCAGTGAGCCCCAACGTCGATTCCGAAAGACCCGGGGCCGATCCGCAGAGCAACGTGGGCTCGAGCGCCGTCGACCCGGCGTTCTCGAACGCGCCGAATGGCGAGCGCAATCCGCCGCAGCTGCCGCCCGGAACCCGCGATCCGAGCGTCACCGATGAGGAGCGCCGGAACGTGAACCCCCAGGGAGAAGAGGACGTGCGCGATCGCAACCGCATCGAGACGCGGGAGCGCCCGCCCGAGTCCGGCCGCGATTGAGCAGGCGGTCAGAACGTCGACAGCTCGGGGGCTTCTGCCGGATTTCAAGCGGCTCCTGGCGCGAAGTGTTTTCAGCGGGTTGGCGGCCCACTGGAGCGGACGCTCAACTTCGGACCGTGTTTTGCATCTTTTAGTGCCATGTTTAGCATGCTCGCGACCACTCTTGCCTTGGCGCTCACCGGCACTTCGTTCGCCTGCGATACCGCTGCGCTCAGCGCTCAGGCGCTCGCGCAGCTCGCGCAGGACGGGTCCAGGCTTTCGAGCGCGATGCAGTCGTTCGTGCTCGGGATGCCTTCTGGAGTGCAGGCCGAGGCGCAGCGCTTCGCCGAGGAGCGGAAGAAAGCGGCGCGGCCCGACGGCATCCGCCTGCGAAGCCTCCTCGAAGAGGCGTCGGGACGCGTGCCGGCATTGAAGGGCTACGCCGTGAAAATTCGGCTCGACGAGACTTCGGTGAGCGCCTGCGCCGCGCCCCGGATGGCGACGGCTTCGCTCGACACGCCCGGAGCGATCAAGATCTGCGCGCGCTACAATGCGCGCGTGGACAAGCTCTACTACGAAGTCCGCGTGGAGTGGTTCGACCCCCGCGCTTCCCTGAGCTACGAGAGCGTGGTCGGGGAGTCGCTCCCGAACCAGGGCCCGATTTCGGCCGGGAAGGACCCGAGCTTTCGCGCGCACCTCGGCTGGGGTTTCGACAACTGGCAGCCTAACCAGGCGAATCCCGGCGGTCGCTCGTGCTTGAAAACTGGCATCGATTGAGCGTCGCCCGCGAGTTATAATAACGAGCGGGGGACCTGAAAATGAAGCGTGCGTTCCTTTTTGTTTTGGCTCTGCTGGCGTGCACGGCGCAAGCGCGCGCCGAGACGGTGGACGTGAATTTCCTGGCCATCGACCTGAACGTCGACCCGAACATCGGCGTCGCGCCCAAGAAAGCCGTGGCGATCAACCTCGACAACTATCCGAAGCCGGCGGCCAACGGCAAGGAGTGCTGGAACACGTCGCTCTCGGTGCGTTCCGACGACAAGGCGGTCAAGGTGACCAAGGTGGGCGCCTACGATCTCGACCCGCCTTTCGAGTTCAAGTGCCCCAAAGGCGTCAACTTCAACATCGCCTCGTCGCTCAAGAAAAAAGACGATGCGACGGCGCTCGACGTGGGCCGGAAGCTCTCAACCTTTCTCGACTCGCTCGACGACTTCGTGAGCCATGCCGCGAAGTGCGGCGCCGGCGGCGACCTGAACTTCGAAGGCGGCTTCTCGGACAACTCTTCCGATCCGTTGAAGACGTCGATCGCGGCGCTGGCCGGAGCCAACGCGAAGATCTTCGACAGCGCGAAAGTCGATGCCGGCTCGGTCACCGTGAGCGGCGGCGAGATCCTCAAGACGCTCGGCGTGAAAGAGATCAGCTGCGTGTCGAAGGGCGCGTTCATGGGTTGCCACGTGAAGATGCCGAACTCGCCCAAGGCCGAGTGCAAACCCGGTTCGGCCGCCAGCACCGCGGATGCCTCCGATCCGAAGAACGTGGCCCCCGGGGCCACCGGCGGCTCGGGCAAGGGAGCCGGCGCTACCGCTCAGCCCCAGGGCAAAACGAAGCTCTGATTACTTATAGAAGAGAAGCGCGCTTTTCCCGGCCGACTGGATGAGCTGGGAACGCGCGCACCAGTCGCTCTTGCACGAGGCGTGGAACTCGGCGCCGGTGATGATCCAGGCCGGCCCCTTGAGCTTCGACGAGGCCCAGGCGCTCTCCTGCTCGTCGGTCACCTTCTCGACGACGCGGTTGAAATACCACTGGCCGCTCGTGCCGATCATGTTGTGGTCCATCGGGTCGCGCACGTACCAGACGGGGCCGGGGACGGGCGAGTTGACGATCGTCTCCTTGAACGCGAGCACCTCGGGGACGCGCTCGCGGTGCAGGCGCACCGGAAACACCGAGCCGAAGGCGATCCAGGCGAGAGCGAGCGCGCCGACGCCTTTGGCCACGCGGCGCCGGCCCAGGAACGCGAACTGCTTCGGATTGAGGCTCAGCGCGATCAGCAGGGCGAACGCGGGGTACGCGGGCGCGATGTAGTACCAGAGCTTCCACTTCATCAGCGAGAAGCCTCCGACGAAGCCTAAGCCGGTGACGAGAAACATCCACGCGTAGGAGGTGCGCGGCGAGAAGTCGAGCTCGAAGAGCGAGCGCACCGAGCGGTACACCGCCCAGATGAGCAGCGGCAGCCACGGCCAGTAATACTTGGCGAGGATCTTGAAAAAGAAGGTCGGCTCGAGCGACTGCGCGCCGTCGCGTCCCTCGAGCGCGCTCGAGAGCACCTGCTTGACGAGATAGCTGTGCCAGTACTGCCAGTCGCCGCGCGAGGTGACCCAGGCGGCCCAGACGGCCGTGCAGCCAGCGAAGGCGGCAAGGTAGGTGAGGACGATCTTGATGCGCCGGCGGGGGATCTGCCCGTTCCAGATGAAGAGAAAGAGATAGAAGAGGAAAGGCCAGAGCGCCACGGGCCCTTTCGAGTAGGCCGCGAGCCAGACGCACGCGCCGGCGGCGGCCGCCGGCCAGTAGAGGCGCGAGTTGCGCTGTCGGATCGTGAAGTAGAGGCCGAAGTAGATGAAGAACTCGAGCACGGGCTCGATGTAGCCGCGCACCGAGCTCAGGACGAAGTCGCGCGTGAGGCAGAGGATCAGCGCCGCCGCGAGCGCCGCGCCCTCGCCAAGCGCCGCCTCGAGCGCGATGATGCCGGTGATGGCGACCGTGAGCCACGCGAAAAGGCGGGGCATGAGGTTGGCGGCGAAGTCGGTGAGGCCGAAAATCTTGTACGAGAGCGCCGTAAGCCACAGGTAAAGCGGGGGGTGGTCGGTGAAGACGCGGCCCTCATAGGTGATCGGCCAGAGCAGGTGGTTCTGCACGATGTCGCGCGCCATCGCCGCGCGCACGGCTCCGTCGACCGTCGGCACGGGGACGCGGTTGACCCCGACCATGAAGAACGCGAAACCCACGAGCCAGATCGCCCTGAGATGCCAGCTCGTCCAAATGGACCACGAGGTGGTAACCGTATTGACACTCCGGGTTCGTGACATATCCTCGACGATACCATGCGCGCTGCCATCATCAAACAACACGGACCGCCCGAGAGCATTTCTTTCGAGGACAGGCCGACGCCGACGCCGGCCGAAAACCAGTACCTCGTGCGGGTCAAGGCCTGCGGGCTCAACCACCTCGACACCTGGGTGCGTCGAGGCGTGCCGGGACACAAGTTTCCGCTGCCGATGGTTCCCGGAAGCGACATCACCGGCGTCATCGAGAAGGCCGGGCCCGGCGCGCGCCGCTTCAAGGCCGGCGATCGCGTCATCGTCGACCCGGGGCTCAGCTGCGACCTTTGCGCCATGTGCCAGTCGGGCCAGCACCAGCTGTGCGCGAGCTGGGGCCTGCTGGGCGAAACGACCGACGGCGGCTGCCAGGATTACCTCTGCGTGAAGGAATCGCAGGTGCATCTGCTCCCTCAACAACTTACGTTTGAGCAGGGCGCGTGCATTCCGATCAACTACGTCACGGCGTGGCAGATGCTCGTGGGCAAGGCGCGCGTTCGGCCGGGTGAGACGATCCTCGTGCACGGGGCGGGAAGCGGCGTGACGGTCGCGTCCATTCTCATCGCCAAGATGCACGGGCTCCAGATCTTCGTCACCTCCACCTCCGAAGAAAAGCTGCAGCGCGCGCGCCTGCTCGGCGCGCACCGCGTGATCAACACCTCGAAGGAGCCGTTCCGCGACGCCGTGAAGAACCTCACCGGCAAGCAGGGCGTCGACGTCGTCGTCGACCACGTCGGCGAGCCGACGTTCATGGACAGCATCCGGGCGCTCAAGAGAGGCGGCCGGCTGGTGAGCTGCGGCGCTACCGCGGGGGCCGAGCTCAAGATCGACTGGAAGCACGTCTTCTTCAAGAACCTCGCCTTGCTCGGAAGCACCTACGGCTCGCGCGGCGATTTCCACGAGGTGCTGCGCGCCTTCGAGAGCAACAGGCTTTCGGTCGTGCTCGACTCCACGGTGAAGCTCGCCGAGCTTGGCCGGGCGCACGCCGCCCTCGAAGAGCGCAAGGTCTTCGGCAAGATCGTCGTCAGCCTGGCCTGACCAGCCGCGCTGGCCGCACGCGCCTACCTGTCCCGGGATGCGCCGCTATACTTTGATTAAGATGGATTTTCGCAAGTCGGTCCTCATCATGGGTGCCGGTACGATGGGCCGCGGAATCGCGGAGCTGATGGCGTTCAGCGGCTTCGAGGTCCAGCTCTGGGACAGGGATCCGAAGACCCTCGGCCAGGCCTCCGCGGCAGTGGAGCGGTCGGTACGCCGGCAGGTCGACGCCGGCCGCATCACCGACCGCGAGCTCGACCAGACGCTCGAGCGAGTGCGTCTCATCAGCGATTTCCGCATCGTGCATCCGAAAACGGCCTACGTCATCGAGGCGATCGTCGAGGATCTCGAGATCAAGCGCGCCGTCTTCGGCGCCATCGAGCGGGTGCTGCCCGATGCCTGGTTCGCGTCCCACACCTCGGCGATCGGCATCGAGCGCCTCTCGACCGGCCTCAAGCGCCCGGAGCGGCTCCTCGGGCTGCATTTTTTCTACCCCGTGTCGGTGATGCCGCTGGTCGAGATCGTCTACGGCGTGCACACCGACGAGATCTGGGTGAAGAAGGCCATCGAGCTGGCCGAGCTCGAGCTGGGAAAGAAGACGA
>JACQAX010000432.1 GCA_016194795.1 Deltaproteobacteria bacterium
TAGGCCTGGCACGGATGCTGGCAGTGAGTTGATTCGAGTCGCTGGGGAGGGCCAGGGTAGGCCCTCTCCAGCCCCCTTTTTCGCGGGTTTTTTGACGGTAGTCTCGTTGTTGTCGGGTTCGGGCCTTTCATTCGCCGGGCAAGCGGACGGCGGGTTCAAGGCGTTGCAGGCAAAACCTGCCGGTCGCATGATGGCACCGATGCCGCAGCTTCCCGCTTCTCCGGAGGAGCTCGCCGCGGCTCGTGGTATGGAACAGATGTTGGTGAACTTGATGATCTCGGAGATGCGAAAGTCGGTGCCCGAGAACGACGTCATCCCGCTCAGCCAGGGTGAGCGCATCTTCCGCGACATGCTCGATCAGGAGTACGCCGGGCACATCAGCGAGTCGGGGTCGCTAGGAATTGCCGACCTCATTGTTGCGCAGATGCGCGGGCAGAGATAAAATCTAGGAAGGACATGGAGGTTCTATGAAGGTTACAGGTTCAGGTGCGGGTCCGGCCGATAGAGCAGGAGACATCGGTGGCGCTGGCAAAGCAGGAGGCGTCGGCGCTGGCAGCGAGAAGCGCCGCCCCGGGAAATCCGAGGAAGCCGGCTCCGACTCGTCCGAGAAAGTCGCGATCTCGAGTCGCGCGCGCGACATCGCGAAGGCGAAGGAGGCAGTGGGCTCCGGAGGCGACGTCGATGAAGCGAAGGTCGCGAAATTCAGGGCGGCCATCCAGAACGGCAGCTACAAGGTCGACGCCGACAAGGTCGCCGACAAGATGGTGGACGAGCACCTGCACACCCTCTTCTGATTTTTCCCGATGAAGCGGCCCGGAGGGCCGCCTAGTCAAATACGTCATGCCCAAGTCATGGAGGACGAGCGGCACACATGGACGTCCAGGCAGTAGGAACCAACGAACTTTATCACGTGCTGGAGAAACTGGTTGCGCTTCACCGCAACCTCGTCGAGCTCCTGCGTGAGGAGTACGTTCACATGGGCGCGGCCGACCTGAAAGGGATCGGCGAAACCGCGCACGCGAAGGAAGTCCTTCTCGGGGAGATTTGGAACCTCGAGCAGCTCCGCATCTCCTCGACCGAGAAGCTCGCCGGCTCGTTCGCGATCGCGAAAGAAGACGCGACGCTCGCGCTCATCGCCGATCGCCTTCCCCGGGCCGAAGGCGACAAGCTGCGGATCATTCGCAAGGCCCTGAATCTCCTCTGCGAGCAGGCCAAGGAAGCCAACGTTCGCAACATGTCCTTCGCGGAGAGCTCGCTCGAGCGGATCGAGACGCTCAAGCGCAACGTGCTCGGCATCAGCAATACCGCAACCAAGGAAAACTATTCGAACGCCGGAACTCGTCAGCCGATCGCGGATCAAGGAGGCAGGCTTCTTTCGACGGAAGCCTGACGCGCGATGGGTATAACGAACGTGATGAACACCGGCAAGTCAGGGCTCTTCGCCAACCGCGCGTCGCTCGCGACCACCGGCCACAACATCGCCAACGTCAACACCGAAGGCTACTCGCGCCAGCGCGTCGAGCAGGTCGCCTCGGCCCCGCACCCTGCCGGCGCGATCAACGTCGGCACCGGCGTGCATGCCGTCAACATCCACCGCATCAACGACGAATACCTCACCATGCAGATCGCCAACGAGATGAAGAACCTCGGCCAGTACGAGGAAAAAGACATGGCGATGGCGCAGACCGGGAACATCTTCAACGAGATCAACGATTCCGGCGTCAACAAGCTCATGGCGAACTTCTTCAACGAGTTCAGAAAGCTCGGCAACGAGCCCGAGAGCGAGGCCATGCGCGTGACCGTGCGCGAGTCGGCCGACCAGCTCATCGGCGATTTCCATCGCATCTCGACCTCGATCCGCGACGTGCAGAAGAACGTCGACGTGCGCATCGAGGCCAACGTGCGGCAGGTCAACGAGCTCGTGCAGCGCGTGGCCCACCTCAACGAGGACATCAAGCGCCTCGAGCTGAAAGCCGGCGAGACGGGCGACCTGCGCGACTCGCGCGACAACTGCATCAAGAAGCTCTCGACGATCATCGACATCAGCGTGGCCAGCAACGAGAAGGGCGAGCTCACGATCGGCATCGCCAACGGCGTCGGCCCGCTCGTGTCCGGCTCGCAGTTCAACGTGATGAGCGTCCAGAAGATGAAGGGCGACGGCGAGGCCGGAACGCCCGAGGGCGCGCTCCAGATCCGCGTCGAGAACTTCGCCAGCCCCGACATCACCCACAAGCTCGTCAACGGGCGCCTGGGGGGCCTGGTCGAGTCGCGCGACTCCATCATCGGCAAGATGATGAAGCGGGTCGACGAGCTCGCGTTCGTATTCAGCCAGAAGGTGAACGAGATCCACCGCCAAGGCTACAACATGAACAACGGCACGGGCACCGACTTCTTCAAGGAGCTCGACTCGGTCGAGGGGGCCGCGGCCGCGATGTCGCTGAGCGCCGCCGTTCGAGACGACGCCAACAACATCGCCACCGCGCTCGGACCCGACTCTCCGGGCGACAACCGCCTGGTCCAGCAGATCGCGCGCCTGCAGCACATGCGCGTGATGAGCGGCGGGCGCAGCACGTTCGACGACCATTTCAACGCGACCGTCGCCGATCTCGCGACGATCAACGCGAAGAACAAGTCGGTGCTCGACCATCAGGGCCACATCGTCAGTCAGCTCGAGAAGTTTCGCGAGGCGGTGGCCGGCGTCAGCCTCGACGAGGAAACGACGAACCTGGTTCAGTTCCAACACGCGTTCGACGCGTGCGCCAAGGTGATCAAGGTGGCCGACGAAATGCTCGAGTCCGTTTTACGCATGAGAGGGTGACTTAGGTTATGCGGGTCAGTGACAACACATCAGCAGCCGCGGTCGGGGATTCGCTCAAGCGAACGCGCACCAAGATGGAGAAGCTGCAGATCCAGAACGCGACGCAGAAGAAGCTGCTCACGCCCAGCGACGACCCCGCTGCCAACACCAAGATCATGGACATCCGCACGGATGCCACGATCAACTCGCAGTTCGA
>JACQAX010000433.1 GCA_016194795.1 Deltaproteobacteria bacterium
TACGCCAACGGCCGCAAGACGATGAACGAGTTCTACCTGCCCAAGGGCAAGCCGGCGAAGCTCATCATGACGTCGGAAGACGTCATCCACAGCTTCTCGCTCCCGTACTCGCGCGTGAAGCAGGACGTGCAGCCGGGCATGTACACCTACATCTCGTTCGAGCCGACGCTCGTGGGCGATCAGCCCGTTTACTGCACCATGTACTGCGGCACCGGCCACTCCGACATGCTCGCCACGCTCCACGTCGTCGAGCCCGAGGACTACCAGCGCTGGCTCGACACGGGCAAGGCGCCGGCCGGGATCGTCGCGGCCGCCGCGAAGACCGCCCCGGGCGGCGGGCCGCTTTCGATGGCCGACAAGGGCAAGGCGCTTTCGGCCAGCAAGGGTTGCATCGCCTGCCACAGCGCCGACGGCAGCCCGAAAGTAGGCCCGACCTGGAAGGGCGTTTTCGGCAAGGACGAAGAGCTTCAGGACGGCACCAAAGTCAAAGTGGATGAGAACTACATCCGCGAGTCGATCGTGAACCCGACGGCCAAGATCGTGAAGGGCTTCGCGCCCTCGATGCCGCCGTTCGCGGGGCTGCTCAACGACGACGAAATCAACGCGCTCATCGCGTACATCAAGAGTTTGAAATAAAGGAGCTGACGGCTTATGGCTTCAACCACGCACGACGACCAGGAATACGTTGACTACATCCACGAGAGCAAAGGCATCTGGTCGTGGATGACCACGCTCGACCACAAGCGCATCGGGATCATGTACCTGGTGACGACGATGATCTTCTTCACCGTCGCCGGCTTCCTCGCCGTCGCGCTCCGCCTCGAGCACTGGACGCCCCAGCAGACGATCATGGGCGCCGACACCTACAACAAGGTGTTCACGCTCCATGGCGCGATCATGGTCTTCCTGTTCATCATCCCGAGCATCCCCGGGTCGCTGGCCAACTTCCTGCTGCCGCTGATGATCGGCGCCAAGGACGTGGCCTTCCCGCGCCTCAACCTCTTCAGCTATTACCTCTACGTGATCGGCGCGGTGATGGCCTGCTGGGCGATCCTCTTCGGCCAGGGCGTCGACACCGGCTGGACGTTCTACACGCCGTACTCGATCAAAACGGGCTCGAGCGTCGTCACGGTCGTCTTCGCGGTGTTCATCGCGGGGTTCTCGTCGATCCTGACGGGCCTCAACTTCATCGCCACGATCCACAAGCTGCGCGCTCCGGGCATGACCTTCCACCGCATGCCGCTGTTCGTGTGGGCAACCTACGCGACGAGCATCCTCCAGGTGCTCGCCACGCCCGTCATCGGCATCACGATGGTGCTGCTCGCGATGGAGCGCATCTTGAAGATCGGCATCTTCGACGCCAAGCTCGGCGGCGACCCGATCCTCTTCCAGCACTTCTTCTGGTTCTACTCGCACCCGGCCGTGTACATCATGATCCTGCCGGGCATGGGCATCATCTCCGAGCTGATCCCGGTGTTCTCGCGCAAGCCGATCTTCGGTTACCGCGCGATCGCGTATTCCAGCCTGGCCATCGCGGCGATCAGCTTCCTCGTCTGGGGCCACCACATGTTCGTGAGCGGCCAGTCCGACCTCTCGAACTTCATCTTCTCGCTGCTCACCGTGCTCGTCGCGGTGCCCACGGCGATCAAGATCTTCAACTGGACGTCGACGCTCTACAAGGGCTCGATCCGGCTCACGACGCCGATGCTCTACGCGCTCGGCTTCGTGTTCCTGTTCTCGATCGGCGGCCTGACCGGCCTGTTCCTCGCGGCGCTTTCGGTCGACGTGCATCTCACCGAGACCTACTTCATCGTCGCGCACTTCCATTACGTCATGATGGGCGGCACGGTGATGGCCATGCTCGGCGGCTTCCACTACTGGTGGCCGAAGATGTTCGGCCGCATGGTACCCGAAGGCCCGTCGCGCATCGGCTGGTTCTTCGTGTTCACCGGCTTCAACGTGGTCTTCCTGCCGCAGTTCTGGCTCGGCAGCCACGGCATGCCCCGCCGTTACTATAACCTTCGATAGCGCCGACCACGAGTTCGAGGCGTCGAAGTTCGGGATGTGGCTGTTCCTCGTCACCGAAGTCATGCTCTTCGGCGGCCTGTTCGTGGCCTACATCATCTTCCGCAACCTCTACCCCGAGATGTACCACGAGGCGCACCACCACCTGAACAAGGTGATGGGCGCGATCAACACGATCGTGCTGATCTTCTCGTCGTGGACGATGGCGACGGCCGTCGGCATGGCGCAGAGAAACGAGCCCAAGAAGTCGTTCCGCTACATGGCGGTCACGATCGTCTGCGCGTGCGTCTTCCTCGTGATCAAGTTCTTCGAGTACGAGCACAAGTTCCACGAGGGCCTGCTGCCCGGCGGGTACTTCGACGCGGCCAAGAACGGGCTCACGCACCCCAAGGCCGACCTGTTTTTCTCGCTCTACTTCATGATGACCGGCCTGCACGGCCTGCACGTGCTCGTCGGCATGAGCCTGATCGTCTGGGTCATGTGGCGCACGAAGCGGGGCGACTTCAACTCGCATTATTACACGCCGGTCGAGATGTCGGGACTGTACTGGCACTTGGTCGACTTGATCTGGATCTACCTGTTCCCGTTGCTGTATCTCATCGGCTGATTAGGAGACGACGAAAATGGAAAAATCGGGAAAACCTGAAAGCCACGGCAGTCACGATTCGCCCCACCACATCACGCCGCTCAACGTGTACGGTCGGGTGTTCGGCTCGCTGATCTGCCTGACGATCATCACGGTGGCGACGTCGTACTGCGACTTCGGCTCGCTGAACATCCTGATCGCGATGGCGATCGCGACGATCAAGGCGCTGCTGGTCATCCTCTTCTTCATGGGCCTCAAGTACGAGGGCCAGGAGAACAACGTCACGTTCTTCTGCTCGTTCGTCTTCCTGGCGATCTTCGTCGGGCTGACGAGCTCCGATCTTTTGTACCGCTCGACGCCCGAGCCGGTGAAGCCGGATGCGAGCGAGCTGACGATGAGTGGCCCGCCGGCCGACGTGCAGAAGCTCGTCAAGCCGACGCCCGAGCTGGTGGCCAAGGGCAAGGCGCTGTTCACCCAGAACTGCGTGACCTGCCATGGCGGCGAAGGCAAGGGCGATGGCCCGGCCGCGGCCGCGCTCACGCCGAAGCCCCGTAACTTCACGGCGACGGAGGGCTGGAAGTTCGGCCGCACCGTTTCGGGCATCTTCAAAACGGTCACCAACGGCAGCCCCGGCACGCCGATGCCGCCGTTCGCGGGCTTGAGCGCCGAGGATCGCTTCGCGGTCGCGCACTACGTGCGCACGTTCATGTCGAGCGCGCCCGAGGATACGGGCGCCGACGTGGCCGCTCTGACGAAGGAAGTGGGCACGCCGCCGAAGCCGCATCTTTCCGTCGAACGCGCGATGGAGAAGGTGGCCGAGGAGTGGGCGGCCGGCCACCCTGCGGGCAAGTAGTGGCTGGCGCGAACCGGCCTAAGAGTAGATGAGGAAGAGAACCTGGTTGATCCTGCTCGCCGGAGTCGGGGCGGGTGTCGTCGTGACCGTCGGGGTGCTCGCGTATTTTGCGACACGGCCCCAGCCGGTTGCGGCGCCCGCGGCCGAAGAGTCCCCGCCCGCCGTGCTCGCTTTCAATCCAGACCCGGAGTCTTCGCCAGAGCTTTCGGCCGAGAAACCTCTGCCGCCGGGGACCCCCGAGGAGCAGGGCTGCGAGTCCGGAGCCCCGGAACCGTACTTCTCGAAGGGAGCCTACCGGGATCATCCGTTCGCCCGTTTTCCAGGCAACCGCTCCGAGGAGCGGATTCCGCTCGAGGGCGGCGCCGCCTTGACCTACAAGCGCTACGGCTGCGTCGACTCGGTCACGGAGGTCCTGTACCTCGAGATTCCCGGGCAGAAGCTCGAGAGCGAAGAAGAGGACTTGGTGGCGGAACGGTGGACGAACGTGGCGATCTCCCGTCTCGAGCCCGTGAAGTTCGCGAGCGAGCACTCCTTCGAGATCTGGAGAAAGCTCCTCGCGGGCGTCATCCGGCTCAAGAAGACCCCGAAAGGGGCGTGGCAACACGCGGTCTGCCGCGACCAGAGCGAGCCCGACGCCGACGGTTGCGCCTGGCGAACGGGCGGGCTCAATCGCTTCCGCGTCGAGCAGCGCGGGTCAGGCGTGCTGCTGACGGTCGTCGACGAGTCGCCGCTCTAGGCCCCGGGGAACGAGCACTTAGGGAAGATTTTTGAGGAGGCGCTTGAGCGCGCTCAGGACGTCGGCGTCGTAAGCGTCGGCATCGAAGAGCTGCTGGAGCGCGGACTCCGGCGAGAGGCGCGGGCTGTCCGGGCCGTCAAGCACGAGCTCGCAGAAGCGGTCGGCGACGGCGACGATCTTGCTCATGGGGTTGATCTGCGCGCTCTTGAGCCCTTTCGGATAACCTTTTCCGGATACGTGCTCATGGTGCTGGAGGGCGATCGCCAGCACCTCGGGCGGCACCGAGGTGAGCTGCTTGAGGATCTGCGCGCCCCACTCGGCGTGCTGCTCGCGCTGCTTGCGCTCGGCCGGAGTGAGGTCGAACTCGCGCTTGGCCATGAGCTTGTCGTCCATCGAGTTGAAGCCGATGTCGTGGAGCATCGCGCCCATCCCGAGCTTGAAGAAGTTCGGCGCCGAGCGCCAGCCGAGGACGCGCGCCAGCATGATGCTGTAGAGGGTGACGCCGACGCTGTGCTCGTAGAGGGGGTTCTGCGCCTGCTGCGTGTTGATCGCCGAGAGGAGCTGAAGCGCGTTCTGGTCGTCGGCCAGCACCGAGATCGTGCTCTGGACGAAATCTTTCGACGCCTCGAAAAGAAACTCGTTGATGCCGTTGCTCTTGAGCAGCGACAGCGTGCCCGAGGCCGCGTTCTTCAATAAGTTAACCTGGTGCGCGATCGCCGGTTTGAGGGGAGCGGCCGGCCTCGGAGGCGGCTGTGGCGCGGGAACGGCGGCGGTGGGCGGCGGGACGGTGCCGGCGGGCGGGGCGATGGCGGACGGGCCGACCGCGAAGCCGACGTAGCGGGCGAAGTCCTCTTTGAGGAGATACAGGCATTTCACGTTGCGGTCGCGGTAGACGTCGACGCGCTCGCGGTCGAGGCCGTCGCCGGGGCTGGCGATCTGCAGATACTTCCAGCTCGTGAGGCGGATGTAGATCGCGTACGGCACGGGCTTTCCCGTCGCGAACTCCTCGATGCTGACCTCGACGAACTCCTGATCCCTGTCTGGCACCCCACTATGCTATCACGCGGCGGGACGCTCGTGCGAGGGCGGTTGGCTTTCGTCGGCCGGGTCTTCGCGGCCGGTGGGCAGCTCGATATTGGGTCCGAGCGCGGGACGCCGCTGGGCCAGGTCGTTGCCCTGCATGGCGCCGAAGATCGACGTGAAGAGCGAGGGCAAGCTGATCATCATCGCCCACCAGAGCATGCTCTCGGGCGAGTCGAGCACCTGGGACTGGTTGTAGACCAGACCCGGCACCGGCGAGTAGCCGAACCACGCGATGGCCGAGTAGATGATGATGGTGAGCTCGGTGACAAGCAGCCCGTCCAGGGCGGCAGCGACCCGGCTATGGGTCGAGATCGAGAAGCCGGTGACGAAGCCGCCGGCATAGCTCGAGACGGCGACACTGCCGATCAGCCACAGAAGCTTGATGACGAGCTCGGCCACGGTGTCCGTGGGGGCCAGGCGAAGCAGGCGGAAGGCCGTGCCGAAGATGCTCAGCGCGCCCATGACGGCAAACGTCGACGTCACGCCGAGAAAGACGGGGAGCCAGTCCGGGCGGTGCTTCTCTCTTTGTGTTTCGATGCTCTCGCGCATGAGGACCAAGGCTGCAAGCGCGGTGCCGTCAGAACACCGGCGGAAGCCCGTCGCTCG
>JACQAX010000427.1 GCA_016194795.1 Deltaproteobacteria bacterium
CGCCTTTCTCGCTCTCTGGATCGTGGCTCTGGGCCTGAGCACTGCCGCCTGCCAGGGGCCCGCCGAGGCGCCGCCGATCATCCCGGGCACGTCCCCTGCCCCGAACGCCGACTTTCTTCAGGGCTCGAGCTGGATCAACGAATCGCCGCTCAGTCCGTTTCGCGAGCTTCGCCTCTTGCCCGAACCGGACCACGCGCTCCTGGCCGTCGTCGATGGCGCCCGCGCCGCTGCTGCCGCAAAGCTGCCCGGCCTGCCCGACGGCGTCCACCGGCTTCGACTCGTCGGCCCTGGGCCCGGCCAGAAGCTTCTCGCGGGCTACCCCGTCTCTCTCGCCTATCCGTACGCCGTGCTTTTCACCGACAACGCGGCCAACCCGAGCGTCGCGCAGCTCGCGCTGCTCGTCCCGCTCGAGGCGAAGGCGTTCCCGTATTTCGTCCTGCTCGGAACTTACGTCAAAGGGCTCGACACGATGGAGTGGGAGATGTTCGTCCCCAAGCCGCGCGGAAACGGCGGCGGGGTCGAGCTCGAGCCCGCGCCCGCGACGTTTTTCAAGGGCGAGCTCGTCTTCCGGCGGCGCTGAGCCGGCCGCCTAAATCACGAGCGATTCGCCGACCGGCTTGCCTTCGGCGAAACGCGCGCCGCTCAAGGCCGAGAGGTCGAGCGAGTCGAAGCGCGACTTCAAGATGAGCTCGGAGAGCCCGAGACCGGCGCCGAACGACTGCATCGCGCCACGGCCGGAAAACGAGTGCGCCTCGTACACGTTGCGGAAGCCTTTCACCGCGCCGACGATGCCGCTGTGGTCGGGGCTGACCTCGTAGAGGCCGGCCCAGCCGGTGATGTGCTTCAAGTTCTCGAACTTCGTCGAGCGCTCGTAGAGCGCGGGCCAGACGTACTTCTCGAAAAACGGCTCGCCCTCGTACTCGAAGTTGTAGCCTTCGGGCTCGTCGACGGTGGCGTAGCCGCCCAGGATGTAATTGGCCTCGGGATGAAAATAGACGCCGCTCGCGTCGACGAACATGCCGTAGGGCGTGAGGTCGACCCCCTTGCACTCGAACAGCGATACTTGTCGACGCACGGCCTGGCTCACGCACTCGGCACCCATGCAGTTGGCGAAACGGCGCGCCCATGCGCCGGAGCAGTTCACGAGCGCGCCCGTCTTGATCCGGACCGGATCGGCGCCGCGCGTCTCTTTGTTGGTGAGGATCTGCTTCAGCTCGTCCTGATCCATCTGCTCGGGCCACTGCCAGGCATCGAGCGTGATCGGGCCCGAAGCCGGCACGTCCACGTGGTGCACCCAGACGCGGTTGACGAAGCCCACGCCCTTTTCGCGCCCGCGCTTGCGGTAATGCGTCTTGAGCAAGTTGGCGTTGAGCAGACCGTCGAGCGGCGAGAACGTGGCGCCGCCGAGATCGTCGGTCTTGTCGAGAAAGTCGAAACGCTTCGTGACGTCGGCCGGCGCCAGGTACTCGATGCGCGCGTCCTTGAGATTGGGGTTCGACTTGAGCGCGTTCGAGGCGCGTTCCCAATCCTCCTTCTTGAACATCCAGAAGTAGCCCTTCTGGCGAAATCCCACCTCGTCCCTTACGGACGCGTAGTAGTCGATCGACATGCGCGAGATGCGCGCGTTGACCGGGTTGTTCCAGGTTGCGCGCACGCCGCCGGCGTTGAGCTCCGACGAGCTGAACGTGCCCTCGAGGTCGAGATCGACGACGGTGACCGACTTCGCGCCGCTGGCGCTGAGGTGCATGGCCACGCTCGAGCCGAGCAGGCCTGCTCCGACGACGGTGATGTCCGACTGAATGGTCCGCATAGGGGGTGCCGGACTCATATCAGAGATCAGTCTTCTTTGACAGAGCTGTAGCTCTCGTCGAGGATCCGCAGCGCGCCGTCTTCCTTCACGAAATAGAGGTGCTTCGTGCCCGCGCTCCGGAAGCCCTTGGCGCCGTTCTTGAGCTTCGACTCGTAGTACATCGTGAACGAGGCCACGTCATATTTCGGATGGGCGTAAAAGCGAAGGTTTTCGGCTCTCACCTTGATCTCGGCGTAACGCTGGTTGAGCGAGGCCTTGTGGGCGCGGTACTGCTTGATGTTCATGCCGCTGTAGTGGAACTTCTGCGAGTAGCTGCCGATGTAGGTCTCGAGGTCCTTGCCGTTCCAGGCGCCGAGCCAGCGGTCGAAAGCCTGGCGCACCTCGGCCTGCGACGTCGGCGCGAGATACTCCTGCTTGAGCTCGGGATAGATGATGATCGGCGTGAGACCGAGCTTCACCTCTTTGTCGATCTCCGAGATCTCGTCGTCGCCGATGACGACGCAGCCTTCCGAGTCGTAGTCGCGCTTGAGGCGCGGCGGATCGTCGGTCGAGTGGAGCATGATGTCGTACCCGGTCTTGCCCGCGAGCTGGTCGATCGGGTTCGGATAATTGACCATGAAGGCCATCGCGCCGAATTTTTTCTTGAGCGACGGTGGCGTGAGCTTCGTCGTCAGGAAGTAAATCCCCTCGGGCGTCTTGAGATCCTTCTCGGCCACTTTATCGCCCTGCGCTTTTCCGAGGGTGACGTGAAACTTCTTTTTGATCTCGATGCGACCGCCGTCGTACGCGCCAAGCGAGATCGAGTGCGTCGCCTTGTCGACGAGCACCACCGAAAACGGATCGTGCGCGCGCGCGTCAACCGTCGGCACCACGAGCGAGCTGCTCAGCAGCAAACCGAGTGCAAATGACTTCCGCCTGTCTAGTCCATCCTTGAACATATATTTATTGTAAAATTGACGGGATAGGAGTCAAGCGGCATCCGGGACTTTCCTGCCGCCAGGAAGCTAACGGCGCGGATTCCCTCAGCCCTTGGAATGGCTGGTTTTGGCCTCGGGCAGGAG
>JACQAX010000428.1 GCA_016194795.1 Deltaproteobacteria bacterium
AGCCAGCGCCAGCTGAGCGGGGTCACCACCGCGTAGAAGAGCAGCGTCACGATCGCCAGGCGCGCGTTCGCCCGCGGCTCCCGGCTCGTTTGCGGGCAAAACCACGTCGCGGCGAGCGCGAGCGCCCCGCCCAGGGCGACGATCGCCGGCGTGAGCACGGTCACGAGCTCGCGAGAGCTCCAGCGCGCCAGCGTCGCGGCCACGCTCTGGTTGAGGTTGCCCGTGAGAAACTCGACGCTCTGGCGCGCGAGACACATCTTCCACGCTCCGAGCTGCGAGACGAGCTCGCGGGGGCCCCAGTACAGGGCGGCCGGCACGGCGAGGGCCGCGCAAGCGAGCGCGCCGGTGTGGATGAGCATGCGAAAGCGCCGCTGCACCAGGAAGTACGCGAGCAGGATCGCGCTTTGCGGCTTGAGGAGAAGCTGCGCCGCCATGATCGCGCCGGCGACCCAGTCGCGGCGAGCCGCGACGGCCGCGATGAAAAGCGCGTAAACGATCACGTCGCCCTGCCCGTAAGACCAGTGCTCGATGTACCCGTGCCAATGGAAGACGCCGAATGCGCCGAGCAGCGCGGCCAGCCGCCAGCCGCGCAGCCGTTCGAGCGGGAGCGCCCGGCCCCAGAGCCAGCGGGTCGCGGCCGAGAAGCCCGCGATCGAAAGCGAGCACCACGCGATCCACGAGAGCGCGAGCGGGAGGAGGAAGAACGTGTAGCGGAACGCGAGCGCGAACGTCGGCGAGTACTTGAACGGCGAGGGGTCGTCGGGCCGGTAGATCGGGGCGCCGGTGACGAGCCGCTCGGCCATCCGGGGGAACGTCTGGTAGTCGTTCGGCACCATCCCGGGCGGGCGGATCTGGTCGATGCCGAAGCGCCCGATCGTGTAGAGCGCGAAGAGCGCGAGCACGCAGGTCAGGACACGTTCAAGTTTCGCGCGGCGAGTGGACACGTCGGCTGGCATCAGCTACGAATTTACCATGATCACGGTCATCAAACACGCGCCCCATGAGGGGCTGGGAACTTTCGAGAGCGTCTTTCGCGGGGCCGGTCACGAGATCGACGTCGTCGAGGCCTGGCGCGCCACCGCCGACGACTGGACGCGCGCGCGCGAGGCCGACGTGCTTGTCGTGATGGGCGGGGCGATGGGCGTGTACGAGCGCGAGCGGTTCCCGTTCCTCGACCAGGAGCTCGAGCTTCTCGGGCCGCGCATCGCGCGCGACGCCCCGACGTTCGGCGTCTGCCTCGGCTCGCAGCTCATCGCCGAAGCGGCCGGCTCGAAGGTCGCCGCCTCGGGGCGCCACGAGATCGGGTGGTTCGGGTTGCGCGCAACCGGCGACGGGCGCGTTGACCCACTGGTGAACGGCCTCGACCTCACGCGTCCCGTGTTCCACTGGCACGGAGATACGTTCGCCACGCCGGCCGGAGGCGTTCGTCTCCTCGAATCCGACCGTTTTCCTCAGCAAGGCTTTCGCCTGGGAAAACGCGTCTACGGCGTTCAGTTCCATCCCGAGGTGACGGCCGAGGAGCTTCCATTGTGGATTGCTGCCGAGCAGCATCTTGCGTACGGGCGCATCGACGGCGTTCAGGCCGAGCACGAGATTCTGGAGGACGGAAAGCGGTTCGGTGCCGCTCTCACGGCGCTCTCGGAAGCCTTAATTACGCGATATTTGAAGTTGATTTCATAGGTCGTTGAGTTAAGTTCCGGACTTATGGCAAAAAAAGCGCTGATTACGGGTATTACTGGCCAGGATGGTTCGTATCTGGCCGAGCTGCTTCTCGAGAAGGGCTACGAAGTCCACGGTATCATCCGCCGCTCCAGCTCGTTCAACACCGATCGCATCGATCACCTTTATCGCGATCCGCACCTCCAGGGCACGCGTCTCTTCCTGCACTACGGTGACGTGTCCGACTCGACCGGAATCAACCGCCTGCTCCGCCAGCACAAGCCCGACGAGATTTACCACCTCGGCGCCCAGAGCCACGTGCGCGTGAGCTTCGACACGCCGGAGTATACGGCCGACGTGACCGGCCTTGGCACGATCCGGCTGCTCGACGCGATTCTCGATACGGGGATTCAGACGCGCTTTTATCAGGCGTCGAGCTCCGAGATGTTCGGCAAGGTGCAGGAAGTCCCGCAGAAGGAAGACACGCCGTTTTATCCGCGCAGCCCGTACGGCTGCGCGAAGGTCTTCGCCTACTGGACGACGGTCAACTACCGCGAAGCCTACAATATATACGCCTGCAACGGCATCCTCTTCAACCACGAGTCGCCCCGCCGCGGCGAAACCTTCGTCACCCGCAAGATCACGCGCGCGGTGGCCAAGATCCTCGCCAAGAAGCAGGACAAGCTCTTCCTCGGCAACCTCGACGCCAAACGCGACTGGGGTTACGCCAAGGACTACGTTCAGGCGATGTGGCTGATGCTCCAGCACGGCACGCCCGACGATTTCGTCGTCGCGACGGGCGAGACGCACTCGGTCCGCGAGTTCGCCGAGCGCGCCTTCGACCGCGCCGGGCTCGACTGGGAAAAGCACGTCGAGCTCGACAAGCGCTACCTGC
>JACQAX010000020.1 GCA_016194795.1 Deltaproteobacteria bacterium
GCCTCCGACATCCACGTCGAGCCGTACGAAAAAGAGATGATCATCCGTTTCCGCATCGACGGCGTGCTCTACGACATCCTCCGCCAGCCGAAGCGCGCGCACGCGGCGATCACCAGCCGCATCAAGGTCATGGGCACGCTCGACATCGCCGAGAAGCGCCTGCCGCAGGACGGCCGCATCAAGATCAAGCTCGCCGGCAAGGACATCGACATCCGCCTGTCGACGATCCCCACCGCGCACGGCGAGCGCGCCGTCATGCGTATTCTCGAGCAGACGGACAACGTGCTGGAGCTCCCGCACCTCGGCTTCCCGCCCGACTCGATGACGAAGATCGAGGCGCTCATCAAGAAAAAGCACGGCATCATCCTCGTCACCGGGCCCACGGGCCACGGCAAGTCGACGACGCTCTCGGCCGCGCTCGCCAAGCTCAACAGCCCCGAGCGCTGCATCATCACCGTCGAGGACCCGATCGAGTACCAGATCCACGGCGTCAACCAGATCCAGGTGAACTCGAAGATCGAGCTGACGTTCGCGCGCGCTGCGAAGCATCCTGCGCCAGAACCCCGACGTCATCATGATCGGCGAGATCCGCGACAAGGAAACGGCCGAGATCGCCGTCAACGCCTCGCTCACCGGCCACCTCGTGCTCTCCACGCTGCACACCAACGACTCGTCGGGCGCTCCCACGCGCCTGATCGACATGGGCGTCGAGCCGTTCCTGATCGCCTCGTCGCTGCTCGGGATCATCGCCCAGCGCCTCATCCGCCGCGTGTGCACGAAGTGCCGCGTGGAGTACACGCCGAGCGACGTCGAGCTCGAGGAGCTCGAGATCACGCGCGCCGCGATCGGCGGCGCGAAGATCTACCGGGCCGTCGGCTGCCCGAGCTGCTCCGGCTCGGGCTACTCGGGCCGAACCGTCGTGCACGAGCTGCTCATCGTCGACGACGACATCCGGCAGCTCATCATCAAATCGATGGACGCCGGCACGCTCAAGAAGAAGGCCTGCGAGCACGGCATGCGCACGCTGCGCGAGGACGGCATCGCCAAGGTGCTTCAGGGCATCACCACGATCGAAGAGCTCATGAGAGCCACGCAGGCGGACGAGTAACCCGATGGCGATCTACGAATACAAGGCGCTCGACGCCGCCGGAAAGACGATTCGCGGGATGATCGAGGCCGACTCGGTCAAGACGGCGCGCGTGAAGCTCAAGAAGAACGGCTTGTTCCTCAACGAGATCGCCGAGAAGTCGGCCGCCCGCGGCGGCAAGGCCGGCGCGCGCGGCGCCTCGCCGGGCGGCGGCGGCTTCGGGTTCTTCGGCAACGTGAAGATGGCCGACATCGCGCTCACCACGCGCCAGCTCGCCTCGCTCATCAAGGCGAACATCCCGATCGTCGAGGCGCTCACCGCGCTCATCGACCAGGTGGAAAACGAGCGCCTCAAGATCGTCCTGAGCACCGTGCGCGGCGACGTCAACGAAGGCTCGTCGCTCGCCAAGGCGATGTCGAAGCACCCGAAAGTCTTCTCCAACATCTTCGTCAACATGATCGAGGCCGGCGAGGCGTCGGGCACGCTGCCGCTCGTGCTCCTCCGGCTCGCCGACTTCCAGGAAAGCCAGGTCCGCCTCAAGAACAAGGTGCAGTCGGCTCTCATGTATCCCGTGCTCATGATGATCGCTTCGTTCGCGATGCTCATCGGCATCTTCGTCGGAGTCATTCCCAAGATCGTCAAGATCTTCGAGTCGATGAACAAGCCGATGCCGCTGCAGACGCGCGTGCTGATCTGGATCAGCGACTTCATCGTGAACTGGTGGTTCCTGGTGGCGGGCGCCGCGGCGCTGGCCTATTTCCTGTTCCGGAAATGGATCAACAGCCCCAAGGGACGCCGGAGCTGGGACGGGCTGCTGCTCAAGGTGCCGCTGCTCGGCCAGATGATCCGCATGCTGGCGGTCGCCCGTTTCGCCAACACGATGGCGACGCTGCTGGCGGGCGGAGTGCCGATCCTCACCGCGATGAATATTGTCAAGAGCATCGTCGCTAACACCCTGATTACCGAGGCGATCGTGCAGGCGCGAGAGAATGTTACCGAAGGGCAAAGCATCGCCGAGCCCCTAAAAAGGAGTCGGCAGTTCCCCCCGTTGGTGATACATATGATCGCCATCGGCGAGAAAACGGGCGAGCTGCCGCAGATGCTTCAAAGCGTCGCGTCGACTTACGAAGAGCAGGTTTCGGTGAAAATCGAAGGCCTCACGTCGTTGCTCGAGCCGGCGATGATTATCTTCATGGGCGTGATCGTCGGCGGCATCGTCGCCTCCGTCTTCGTGCCCCTGATCGAAATGAACAACCTACACTGAGGTGAGACCCACATGAAAAACAACAAGCTACTCTCCAATGCGAAGCGCCGTATGCAGCGCGGCTTCACGCTGATCGAAATCATGATCGTGCTGACCCTCTTGGGCCTGATCGGCACCTTCGCGGTCACCAACTACATGAAGAGCCAGCGCGAGGGTTACATCAAGTCCACCAAGATCCTCATCCAGCAGCTCAAGACGGCGCTCGACGACTATTACCGCACGTGCAACAGCTACCCGAACACCGGCCAAGGTCTCGCGGCGCTCATCTCGAAGCCGGCCGACAGCACCTGCAAGGACTACGACCCGAACGGCTATATCAACGGCAAGAAGGTGCCTCAGGATCCGTGGGGACACGACTTCATCTACATCTCCGACGACGGCAAGAAGGTCACCCTGAAATCGCTGGGACCCGATGGTAAAGAAGGAGAAGGAAATATCAGCCTCGAAGATATCCAGTAAGAGTAGCGGTTTTACTCTTATCGAGGTTTTGATCGTGGTCGGCCTGATGGGGCTGATCATGACCCTCTTTCTTCCGGGCCTCGGGCTCGTCCTCAAAGCCAACATCAACAACTCGGCGCGCGAGCTGGCCACCCTGATCCGGGCCGCCCACGACGAGGCGGTCCTCAACGGCCGCGTCCACCGCGTCGCCTTCGACCTCGACAAGAACCAGTACTGGGTCGAGGTCACCGACGAGCGCGGCTTCCTCATGCGCACCGAGGAGCAGACCGAGGCCGAGCGCAAGCTCAACGAGCGCCGAAGCGACGAGGAAAAGGAGAAGCACAAAGACCCCTTCCAGCTCGCCACCCTGCTCACGAAAAAGAAGAAGAGCCTCCCGCTCGGCGTCCGCTTCACCGACGTCGTCACCTCGCGCTCCAAGGACCCGATCAAGGGCGGCATGGCCTACACCCACGTGTTCCCGTTCGGCCTGCTCGAGAAAACGGTCATCCACCTCAGGGACGACCTCGAGCGCGAGTCGACGCTCGCCGTGAGCCCGGTCACCGGCAAGTCGCGCCTCTTCCAGCATTACCAGAAGGAGGCCGACTGATGCGGCGTCTTCTGCGTGGCGCGAAACGGTCTGCGCAGGGCGGCTTCACGCTGCTCGAGGTGATGATCGCGATGACGATCATGACGCTCGCGTTCAGCTACATCTATACGTCGCAGAGCCAGAACATCGTGCTCGTCACCAAGACGAAAGAGCTGAACACGGCCGGCTGGCTCGCCCACAACAAGATGATCGAGAGCGAGCACCTCTACGAGGGCAAGCCCTTCGGCGAGCTGCCGAAAGGCCCCGAGATCGAGAAGTTCAAGGAGCCCTACGAGCGTTTCACCTGGAAGCGCGAGGTCAAGGAGGTGAAGTTCCCCGACCTGCCGATGGGCGGCCAGAAGGAGGGCGAAGGCGTGCAGGAGGCCGTGCGCATCCTCGCCAAGACGCTCACGAAGTATCTCAACAGCGCCCTGCGCGAGATGGTCGTGACCGTGACCTGGCAGCGCGGCGACGGCGAGGTGAACGTCCGGCTCAGCACCTATCTCATCGACCTCGGCGCGGAGTTCAACTTCTCGATATGACGAGGCGGCGCGCCCAAGCGGGCTTCACTCTCATCGAGCTCATGATCGCGATGATGATCCTGGCGATGATCTCGGTGGGGATCTACGACATCACGACGAGCTCGTTCGACAAGCGCGAGAAGATCGAGGCCGAAGGCGACTTCTACAACTCGCTGCGCGTGGGGCTCGACGTGCTCGGGCGCGACCTCACCGCGATCTACTCGCCGCAGGCCTCGGCGCTGCCCGGCGACCTCGGCAAGCCGCCCCAGCAGGCGCAGCCCGGCCAGCAAGGGCAGCCGCAGGGGCAGCAGCCCACCTACCAGAGCTCCGAGATGCCCCAAGGCACGCCGACCGACTTCTGGGGCGAGCCGCTCAACCAGCAGGGCGTGCGCCCGACCCGCTTCCAGGGCGAGGAGACGAAGATGAGCTTCATCTCCAGCTCGCACATGCGTCTTTACCGCGACACGCCCGAGAGCGAGTTCGCCAAGATCGCCTACTCTCTCGAGGAGCCCAAGAACCCCGACCCCAACGCCAAGGTCAAGAGCAAGCTGCTCGTCAAGCGCGAAGACCCCAACATCCTGGGCGAGGACGGACGGCCGTCGGACACCGAGGTCTCGTACACGCTCATCGAGAACGTGAAGAACGTGACGTTCGAGTACCTCGACGGCGAGAAAGACACCTGGAGCAAGCGCTGGGACACGTCGAGCGCCGACCACAAGAGCGTTTTCCCGTCGATCATCAAGGTGACCGTCGAGGTCTTCGTGCCCAATACCGAGAGCACCCTGATCGTCACCCAGGAGTACCGGCCGGAGCTCAACCTGTGAAGAAAACCCGACGCGACGACAGAGGCATCGCGCTCTTCATGGTCATCGCCTCCGTGGCGATGCTCTCGGTGATCATCGCCGAGCTCACCTACTCGACGCAGATCAACTCGCGGCTCTCTTACAACTCCTACGACAACCTGCGCGCCTACTACCTCGCGAAGTCGGCCTTCAAGCTCGCCCAGGTGCGCCTGAAAGCTTATCTTCAGGTAAAGAACTACCTCGACGACCCCAACAACACGCAGATCAAGGAAAGCCTTCCCAAGGGCACGATCGACCAGATCTGGGCGATGCCGCTGCGCTATCCGTTGCTCGTCCCGCCCGGCGCGAGCATGGCCGAGAGCGACGCGATCAAGGAGTTCGAGAAGACGAGCTCGCTGCCGGGCCATTACATCTCGGCGATGGTCGGAGAGAGCTCGAAGCTGAACCTCAACATGCTCTTCGTGAAAACCCAGGCGGCCGGCCCTTCGGGAGCGTCGGGCGCCTCCGGCACCTCGGGCGCTTCGGGGGCGTCCGGCTCGTCGGCCGCCACGCCGCCGGCGGCGCAGCCGTCAGGCGCCTCGGGGGCCTCCGGCGCTTCGGGCGCCACCGGCAACCCCGTCGACTTCCGGCCCCTGCTCCTGTCGACGATCACCGGCATGATCGAGCAGCGCAAGAACACCGACCGCGAGTTCGCCGACGTGTATCGCAACGTGCAGGGCGAGGACATCCTCACGGCCATCGAGTTCTACCTTTTTCCCGACAAGCCGCCCTCGAACCTGCCGGGCTTCAAGCAGGACAAGATCAAGCCCAAGCTCGCGCCGCTCTATAGCATGACCGAGCTGCACCTCATTCCCGGCATCGACGACGAGCTCTACAAGATGCTCGAGGCCGCGTTCACCGTCTACTCCACGCCCGGCATCACGATGAATACGATCACCAAGCGGATGCTGCTCGGCCTCTTTCCCGAGATGACCGACCCGGAAGCCGACGACGTTCTGCGCAACCGCGATGATCCCGACGTCGGCAAGCCCTGGGAGAACGAGGACGACTTCTGGAAGGCCATTGGCGCCACGTCAGCCGGCAAGAGCCTCGACGCGATCAAGAAACGCTTCAAGGATGCCGGCATCAAGTTCGTCACCGACGAGCTGGCCTTCAAAATCGGCATCGAAGCCGAGGTCGGCCAGTCGACGCGCCGCCTCGAGGCCTTCGTCATCGTCGACCCGAGCGCGGCAAAATCGTCCACGCCGGGCGCCGCCGGCGCCAGCGGAGCCAGTGGCGCCAGCGGGGCCAGCGGCGCCTCCGCCGCGCTGCCGGGCACGAACGTGGCCGGCCAGACGCCGAATGGCCAACAAGATGCTTCTGCTAAGAAAAACACCGGTATAAACTTGGTTTACTGGAGAATGATGTAAACGCATGAGACTCCTCAGCCTGGATATAGGAACCTACGCCGTCAAAGCAGTCGAGTTCGACGTGACTTTTGGTCGCATCGAGCTCGGCGACTATCTCATCGAGCGCGTGACCGAAACCGAGCTGCAGGAGGTAAAGGGCGCGACCGACGCCGCGAAAGCGGACAGCGAGGAACAGAGCGCGCCGCCGCGCCAGATCCTGACGCTGGGACAGATCGAGGCCCTGCGCCGCCTCCTCACCGAACGGCAGTTCAAGTACGAGCGCCTGGTCGTCAACGTCCCGCGCGGCTGGATCACGACGCGCATCTTCAACCTGCCGACCAAGGATCGCAAGACGATCCAGAACGCGCTTACCCACGAGCTCGACGACGACATCCCGTTCGCGATGGGCGACGTGCTTTACGACTTCGCCGTAGTCTCCAGCGAGGCGAACGCTTCGACGATCTTCACGTCGGTGGCGCTGAAGGCCGACATCACCCAGCTGCTTTCCGAGCTCCAAATGCTCGGCCTCGACCCCGACACGGTCTCGATCGAGTCGTGGGGCGTGAGCCACCTGCTCAAGCGGGCCATTCCGAAGGATTACGAAGGCCGCCCGGTCTGCGTCGTGAACATGGGCAACAAGCTCACGTCGATCCACATGCTCGTCAACGAGGCCCCGGTGCTCTCGCACGTGAGCACGTGCGCGGGGATGGACGTCACGCGCGCGATCGCCCAGTCGTACAATCTCAGCTTCGAGGAGGCCGACAAGGCCAAGGTCGACGGTGCGTTTCTCCTCACCGGCGTCCACTTGTCGGGAAACGCCGGGGAGCCGATCACGAACGAGCAGCGTCAGTTCGCCTCCGTGATCGCCGACGCGCTCTCGCCGCTCGTCCGCGAGATCAAGCAGACGCTGATGTCGTACAAGGCGCATTACAAGATGCAGCCGCGCGCCGTCTTCATCACGGGCGGCACGAGCCTCATCCCGAACATGCAGCTCTACCTCGAGGAGCAGCTGCAGCTTCCCGTCTTCCCGCTCGCGTACATGTCGCGCGTCGTGGGCCAGACGCTCCAGCTCTCCGAGCAAAGCGAGGCGCAGATCTCCGGGGCCGCGGGCCTCGGTCTCTCGGTCGTCAAGATCGACCGCAACTACAGCATCAACTTCCGCAAGGAAGAGTTCGCCAAGCGCGGCGGGCTCGGCTCGCTCGACCTGCGTGCCTTCCGCCGCCCGATGAAGTACGTCGCGGCGAGCCTCGCCTTCGTCTACCTGAACCTGATCGTTCAGGGGGTCATCCTCTCCTCGCGCTCCACCAAGCAGCAAGAGCTGCTCGAGCGCTCGATGAAGTCGGTGCTCGGCGCGGTCAGCCCCTCGACGCTCTCCACGTACAAAAACAGCCCGACGGCGCTCAAGAGCGCAGTGAACAAGGAGCTCGCCAAGTACAAGACCGAGCAGGTGGCGCCCGCCAAGCCTCAGGTGAGCGCGTTCGACCTGCTCAACAAGGTGAGCCAGCTCATGCCTCGCGACATGGCGCTCGACGTGAGCGGCTTCGCGGTGAAGGACGGCAAGCTGAAAATGACCGGCGTTGTCGACTCGATCACCGCGCCCGGGCGCATCGCCAAGGCGCTCGAGGACACGAAGATGCTCGAGAACGTGACCAAGGACAAGGCCGAGGAAGATCCCAAGACGAAGAAGACGCGCTTCGAGATCAGCGCGAAGGTGGCGGAGGCGGCGAATGTCAAAACTCGATAATCTCTGGGAGAAGCTCCGCGAGTCCGAGGCCTACCAGCAAGTTCGCGTGAAGTACGACGAGCTCGACTCCCAGGCGAAGCTCTACGTGAACCTCGGCGCCGTCGCCGCCGTGGTCCTCGCCGTTTTTCTCTCGCTCGTGATCGCGATGGCCAGGCTCAACGGCCTCAAGTCCGAGATCAACGACCGCGAGGAGACGATCGGCTATCTCCAGCGCTCGGCCGACACGATCAAGCAGCTCAAGGCCAAGCAGAACAGCTCGAGCGCGCGCGCCGACGTCAGCTCGCCGCTCGCGACCTTCGTGGGCAACGTGCTCTCGGGCACGCGCCTCGACCCGAGCAAGGCCGAGATCGGCGCCGAGCACCAGGGCACCCAGGACAAGGAGAGCGTCGAGGTGCTCGTCGACGTGAAGCTCACGCAGGTGAACCTGCGACAGATCCAGCAGTTCCTCTTTTCGCTCGTCGACCAGGGCTCGGCGCGCAACCTCAACATCAAAGAGCTCAACATCGACACCAAGGGCGACCCTAGCGGCTGGATGGACGCCACGCTGGTCGTCTCGAACTTCAAGGCGAAATGACGATGGACTTCGACACCCCCAACTGGAACGCCGACGACAAGACCGACCCCGGCCTGACCGCGCCCGCCGGAGCGACCGACGCCCAGGAGCCCCACGACGCCGGCCCCTCGCGCCTCCAGCTCATCGGCATCGCCGTCTTCGCGGTCGCCGCCTTTTTCTTCTTTCTCGTGATGAAGCTGCCCGAGGCGCGCATCCAGAACCTCGTCATCGCGCACATCCGCATCATCGCGCAGGAGCAGGGGTTCCTGTTCTCCGCCGAGAAGGTGCGCGTGGGAATGCTGCTCGGACC
>JACQAX010000429.1 GCA_016194795.1 Deltaproteobacteria bacterium
CGAGCCCGGCGACTCAGGCGCGCCGATCCTCTCGCGCGAGGGCAAGCTCATAGGAATTCATTTCCGTGGCGTGCCGCAGTTCGCCCAGGGCGTGGACGTCGTGGTGGACGGACGGTCCCAGAAAATCCACCGCTTCAACGTCGCGCTCGTCGTGCCCTATCTGATGAAGAAGTACGGCCTGGCGCGCTAGCCCCCAACCCCGGGGGGGAGGGGCGCTCGGCTCCCACCGTTTGGCATTGTGGCATTTGCCGGTGTGGAACAGGATTTGCTGAGTCTCGCGCGCCATGGACACCAGTAAGAAAATCCTCCCGACCTCCACAATTGAGCGACGGGAGCACCACACGCTCATCCAAATTTACAACGCCCCTTTCCACGTCGTGCTCAAAGTAAGCAGCCGAGAGCTTGGACGAAAACAACGGCATAATGTCGCTCTCGCGATTCTCTGTGCAATCGAGTCGCGGTTGGGAACCATCATTGGAGGAGCCGTTTCCGAAAGCGACGCGCCATACTGCAACCGAATGGACCGGCGCGCGGCCGACATCTCGACGAGGCAGGACCTCGACACGGAAGCTCAAATCCTAGGCTATCGCATTCGCATGCGCCGACTGGCTCTTCGCTTAAGTCAGAAAGGCCTTGCCACACTTTGTGGCATCGAGCGCACGCACCTGAGCCACATCGAGCAGGGACACCATGAGGCCCGGCCGGCAACACTTCGAAAGCTAGAGGCAGCTCTCGGTCCGGGCCTCAAATGCCACAATGCCAAACGGTGGGAGCCGAGCGCCCCTCCGCCCAGCCCGTAGGCGGCAAATTTCGCCGACTTCGGCAGGGGCCGTTGTCTCTATATAATGAGCCTCGGGGGGAAGGCTCGTGGCCAACAACAGCGGATTGAAGTGGGTGGTGGCGGGAGTGGCGACGTGCGGGATCGCCGTCGGGGTGTACGCGTTCCGGGGGCACACCGGCTCGCAGCCGACGGTGGCGACCGAGGACCCCACGACCGCGACGACCACGACGGCCACCCCGGCCACGCCGCACGAGACGTCCCCCACGACTCCCGCGAAAACGGCCGGCGCAACCACCACTGCGACCACGGTCGTGGCGACGAAAGCCGCCGGGCTCTCGCGCGAGTGCACCGAGCTCTGGAAGAATCTTACGGCCTCGAACGTCGCCCTCGCCCCACGCGAGGTTCGTCCGCCGTCGGGCTCCGGGACGGGAGCGCGCCTTCCGGACGACGCGCTCCAGAACATGCGGCTGCTCCCGCAGATCGCGCAAGCCTGCGAGGGCTCGCCCGCCGCGCTCGCCACGGCGCAGACCGACTACCAGGCCAAGTGTGCCGCGGTTTTCGAGGGGCGCACGCTCGACGATCGGGTGGAGGCCGATCGCCAGGCGCTCGAGGCCTGCTACGACGCCTCGCTGAATCTTCGCACCTTGCTCTCGGTGGCCGCGAACAAGGACAAAGCGCTCTCGGAGATCAACGACCCCCAGGTCCTCATGGATCGCCTGATGGCGGCTTCGGGGATGCTCAAACGCGCGCCGGGCACTCCAGGCCCGCCTCCGAAGTTCGACGCCGACAAGCTCGGCGACATCGCGGCGACGTCGATGCGGCTGCTCGAGGTCGCCGACTCCGGTCGCCAGAAGAACTTCGCCAGCCGCCTTTTCGTGATGTCCAACGCGCAGTCCATGGGCCTCACGTACTGGCAGTTCGTGAGCGGCGGCGCTCGCGACCCCGCGACAGCCGGAAACGATGACGCAGCGACCCAGCAAGCCAAGATCGACGAGCTCAAGCACCAGGTCGAAACCTATAACCCGACCTTTTTCAAACCTGGCGGCAATCGCCCGCGTCGTTAAGTCTGGCCTCGGCATTGCTAGTGCTCTCGCACGATGGTAGAAAAAATCGTGCAGCTCGATTCCGCTCGCCTCAACCAACGCCTCTTCGAAATCCTGCGAGAAAAGTTCGGCTTTGCCGCCTTTCGTCCTTACCAGGAAGAGGTGTGCAGAGCGGCCGCCACCGGTCAGGATCTTTTGCTCGTCATGCCCACGGGGGCGGGAAAGTCCCTTTGCTACCAGCTTCCGGGGCTTGCGCGCCGCGACACGACGCTCGTCATCAGCCCGCTGCTCGCGCTGATCGAGGACCAGGTCGCCAAGCTGCGCGCCCTCGGCCTGAACGCCGAGCGCATCCATTCCGGGCGCGACCGCGAGACCTCGCGGGGCGTGTGCGCCGAGTACCTCAAGGGCAACCTCGACTTCCTTTTCATCGCACCCGAGCGCCTGGCCGTGCCCGGCTTCGTCGAGATGCTCGCTCGCCGCAAGCCCGCGCTGATCGCCGTCGACGAAGCCCACTGCATCTCGCAGTGGGGCCATGATTTTCGGCCCGAGTACCGAATGCTCGGCGCGCGCCTGCCCGCGCTTCGCCCGGCCCCGATCCTCGCGCTCACTGCGACGGCCACGCCGCGGGTGCAGGATGACATCGTCGCGCAGCTCGGCATCCCCACCGCTGAACGCTACATCCACGGCTTTCGCCGCACCAACATCGCCATCGAGGTCGTCGAGCTCAATCCCGGCGAACGCATCGACGCCTTGAGGCGCGCGCTCGGCGAGCCGGCGAGCCTGCCCGCGATCGTCTACGCGCCCACGCGCAAGCGCGCCGAGGAAGCAGCCGGCGAGCTCGAGGGCGAGTTCAAGATCGCCGCCTACCACGCCGGTCTCTCCTCGGGCCAGCGCGAGCGCATCCAGGCGGCTTTCCTGTCGGGCAGCCTCGACGTGATCGTCGCGACGATCGCCTTCGGCATGGGCATCGACAAGGCCAACGTGCGCACGGTCGTCCATCTCGCGCTGCCGTCGAGCGTCGAGGGCTATTACCAGGAGATCGGCCGCGCGGGCCGCGACGGCCTGCCGTCGAAGGCCGTGCTCATGCACGCCTTCGTCGACCGCCGCACCCACGAGTTCTTCTTCGAGCGCGACTACCCCGAGCTTTCGGCGCTCGAGAAAATTTTCAAGGCGACTCCCGCCGCCGGCGGCGCCATCGACACGGAGAGCCTGCGCGAGAAATCCGGCGTTTCGGCCGACCTTTTCGAGAAGGCGCTCGAGAAGCTCTGGATCCACGGCGGCGTGCGGATCGACGCCGACCAGCTCGTCACGCGCGCCGAGGGAAAATGGGACGTGGCCTATCTCGCCAGCCGCCGCCACCGCGAGGGGCAGCTCGATCTCATCCAGCAGTACACGCGCGCCTCGGGCTGTCGCATGGCGCATCTGGTGAAGTACTTCGGCGACACCTCCGACGACGGCCATGCCTGCGAGCTTTGCGACGTCTGCGCCCCCGAGCGGGCCGGCGTCGGCCGCTTCCACGCGATGAGCTCCGAGGACACGATCGCGGCTTCCCGCATTCTCGAGGCGCTCGCCACCGACGAGAGCCCCTCGACGGGCAAGCTCCACCGCGACCTCTTCAACGAGCGCGAGCTCGACCGCCGCGGCTTCGAGCGGCTGCTCGGGGGCCTGGCGCGCGCCCGGCTCGTCTCGATTTACGAGGATTCGTTTTCCAAGGACGGACGCGAGATCGCCTTCCGCCGAGCGTCGCTCACGACCGACGGCGCGCACCTCGTGCGCGAGGGGCTGGCGGGCCTGGCCGAGCTCGTCGAGCTGCCGGCGGCGCCCACGCTCAAAAGCTCGTCCTCCCGCAAGAAGAAGCCGGCACCCGCCCCACGCGCCCGCAGCTCCGGAGCCGGCTCCGGCTCCGGCTCCGGCTTCGACGAGATCATCCAGGTGCGCGAGCCCTCGCCCGAGGTGCTCGCGGCGCTCAAGGCGTGGCGGCTGGGAGAGGCGCGCTCCAAGCGCCTGCCCGCGTTCCGCATCCTTTCCGACCGCGTGCTGATCGGGATCGCGCAGACCCTCCCGAAGACCGAGGCTTCGCTCATCGAGGTGCACGGGATGGGGCCCAAGCTTGCCGAGAAGTACGGCTCCCAGATCTTGAAGGTTCTCGAGAGCGCCGCTCATGGCGGCTGAGCTCAATGCCGACCAGAACACGGCGTTAGAGCGCCTCCAGGGCATCTCCAATGTTTTTCTCACGGGCGCCGCGGGCTCGGGAAAAAGCTTCCTGCTGCGCCACTTCCTGCGCGACAAGGACCCGAAAGCCTTTCCCGTGCTCGCGACGACGGGTGCCGCCGCGATTCTCGTCGGCGGGCGCACCTTCCACAGCTTCTTCGGCCTGGGCATTCTCGAGGGCGGCGTCGCCGCCACCGTCGATCGCGCGGCCAAGAACCGGCGGCTGCTCAAGCGCCTGCGCGAAGCCGATGGCGTCGTCGTCGACGAGATCTCGATGCTCTCGGCGCCGACGCTACGGGCGGCCGAGCAGATCGCGTGCCTCGCGCGCGGGAACACGCGTCCCTGGGGCGGGCTCCGGATCGTCGCCGTCGGCGACTTCTGCCAGCTGCCCCCGGTGAACCCGTTCAGCAAGCAGAAGGAATGGGCCTTCCTCGACCCGACGTGGACCAAAACCGAGTTCGAGCCCGCGATCCTGCGCCAGATGATGCGCACGACCGACAGCGAGTTCCTGCGCATCCTGAACCTCGTGCGCTACGGCCACGTCACGCGCGACGTGAAGGAGTTTCTCGACTGCCGCATGAAGCCGGTGCCGCGCAATTTCGACGGGACGCGCCTCTTCGCCCGCCGCGCCGACGTCGAGGTCCACAACCTCGAGCGCCTCGAAAAGCTCTCGGAGCCGCTCCACACGTTCCACACGAGCTACCGCGGCAACCCCAAGGCGATCGACGACTTCAAGAAACACGCCCCGATCCCGGAGACGATCCAGCTCCGCAAGGGCGCGCTCGTCATGCTGCGGATGAACGACCCCAAGCACAAATGGGTGAACGGCTCGCTCGGCCACCTCAAGGAGGTGGCGCCCATGCACCTGATCGTCGAGCTCATGAGCGGCCGCGAGGTGCTCGTCGAGCGCAACGACTTCACGCTGCTCGACGCCGACGGCAACCCGGCGGTGACGGCATCGAACTTTCCGGTGACGCTGGCCTGGGCGCTCACGATCCATAAGGCGCAGGGCGCCTCGCTCGACCAGATGACCGTCGACCTGCGCGGCCTCTGGGAGCCGGGCCAGGCCTACGTGGCGCTCTCGCGGGCGCGCGCCTCGGACGCGCTTTGGCTCGAGGGCTGGACGCCGAGCTCGATCTTCCTCGATCCGGCCGTGCTCGCGTTCCATCGGAGCCTCGTGAAAGGAAGTTGACGGGTGTCGCGAATCCGGAGCACTTCCCGCGGGAGAGCCGCCCGTCCTCGAATAGCCTTCCGGATAGTCAACTAGCGCCGTAAGCCCGCTCAAGCGTAGCCGTTTTCGGCCACTTTTCCGCGACCCGCGCCCGAGCCGCCCGGCACGTCGATTGCTCTCTCTAGCCCAAGGAGCAGAGAGAGAGACATGAGTACGCGCCGCACGTTCTACCTTGTCGTGAACGCCTTCGTCGTCCTGGCCGCCCTGGCCGCGGCGGCCTCGCGCGCGCCCTCCTCGCCGGACTGGTCGCAGACGTGCAAGAAGCTCTCGCCCGACGAGACCGATCTTTTCAAGACGATCGCCGCCGACGACACGATCGTCGGCGAGTCGATGCTTCGGATCCGCGAGCTTGCCGCGCTTTTCGGCACCGACAAGCTCGAGAAGGGCCCCATCACGATGGAGCTCTACGTCTCGGCCGAGCACGGCATCAACTGGGCGCTGCTCGAAAGCTTCTCGAAGGTCGTGCTCGCCGACTGCCAGATGGTTCGCGAAGGCGACGACCCGAGCGTGCGCCTGACGCGCAAAAACAACCCGAAGGAATACCGCCGGGCCAAGCGGCTCTGCGGGCCGGCCGACGACGCCCGCAAATGGATCGATTTCGACAGCGACGTCGAGGTGAACCTCCGGCGCGAGATCTCGCTCCGCCGCGGGATGGTCGACGCCCAGACCCGCCTGCCGGTCGCCCCCGACAAGGCGGCCGACAGCTGTCTTGCGTCGAAGAAGATCGAGCGCATCGAGGATGCCGTCGAGAACCTCTTCACCTGCCTCAACGCCTTTCAGCTCAACCTGCTCGAGTACGACTTCAACGCCCGCCACTACGTCGTCGACCGCACGGGCAAGCTCGTCCCGAAGGTGCTCTCGACGCCGCTGCAGGAATGCGTGCGCGGCTACATCGAGGAGCAGCGCAAGCAGGCCTCGAAACCGGAAAAACCGAACGGAAAACCGGCGCCGGCGCCGCAGCCGGCTCCCAAGCCCCGGCCGCAACCGGCACCGCCGGCTCCCAAGAAAAACGACCCCGTCCCGCCGACAAAAAAACCAGCTTCTCCCAACGTGACGGCCCGCTCCCCCTCTCCCAATGGCGGGCCGTCACATCCCCCTTCCATCCCGCCGCCGCCGCCATGCCTGCCCGGCGACCCGAAAAGCGGCGGCGCCTGCGCCACCGACTCGTGCGTCCGCCAGCTTGCCGACGACGCCCACGGCGGCTACGTGAAGCTGCCGCCCACCTTCACCTCGAGCGACGCGCTCGACGACTACGCCCGCCACAAGGGCGAGTACGTGTACGCGCTCACCAAGCACCAGGCCAAGCTCCTCGCGCAGGGCTTCGTGGTCGCCGCGTACCAGCGCCGCTGGAAGATTCCCGAGGCCTACAACAAAAACCTGCGCGAGTTCTCGGCCGCCTGCGGCGATGCCGGCATCCGGGCGTCGCTCGACGAAGCCATGGCGCCCGAGCTCATCGACGAAACCATTACCGACGGCGCCTACAGCTCGAAGTTCGCCGACCAGACCCGGATGGCCGAAACGAAGGGCCCCATGATGGTCGCCAACATCGACCGCATCCTCGCCCTGCGCAAGCTCGTGGCGCTGCTCAAGTGGGACTTCGGCGCCAAAGAGGTGTCGACCCTCAAGGCGCCGGGCTGGCTCGAGTATCTGCCGATCCTGCATTACTTCGCCGACGGCGAGCTCGCGATCAGCTTCGGCAACGTGGGCCAGTATCAGTGCAACATGTTCGCGCTCATGCAGGGCAACGATTTCGTGCCGCGCACGAGCGACCTCCTCACGAAGGCCGACGCCGCGATCCTCGAATGGTGGAACGACGAGGAGTTCCGCAAGCTCGCCTTCTGCTCGCCCTCGGGGCGCTGCGAATATCCCGGCGCCTTCCAGCGCTACCTTTCCGAAACCTCCAAAGACACCTTCAAGATCGCCGACCAGCTCAAGCGCGACCTGGCCGCCGCTCGCGTGAGGGGCGACGCCAAGGAGATCGAGCGCCTCGAAAGCCTCTACTCGACCGTCTCCGTGAAGCTGCGCTACTGGTGCGGGATGCGCGAAGAGGCGGCTGAGTCGCTCATCGGCCTCGAGCAGCAGATCGTGACCCTCTACCCGGCGCTCGCCCACGCCGAGGACAACCACGGCAAGCCCGGCGCGCCGCTCTTCGAGCGGCTGCGCGGCTTCGTCACCACGAGCGAGGGCAAGGCCGCGATCGCCGACGCCGAGGCCGAGCGCACGCTGCCCGTCATGCAGGACGAGCTGAAGAAGTACCTCAAGCACATCTGCGACGACTGGACGAAGGGAACCTCCGAGAGCGCCTTCATGGCCGTGCTCGGAAAAGATTTTCTCGAGGGCTTCGAGCCGCCCGGCGGCGACCGTTCGCGCTTCTACGGCTGCGAGTTCGGGCACGACGCCGACGAGTGGCGCAAGCTGAAGGAGCTTCCGGGCTTTCTCGTCAAGGTCGGGCTGACCACGCTCGACGCGCTTTTCATCTACAGCGCCGCCTCGGGCGGGATCTCGAGGCTCTTCACCCCGCGCGGGCTCATCATCGGCGGCGTGACGGGGGCGGCGTTCACGGGCGCCAACTACGGCGTGAGCTACCTGCTCGCGCGCTACAACGACCAGGCCTGGGACGATTACCATCTGGGCTCGGCCGCCGCCGTTCGCGGCGGCATCGACAGCTACACGAACGCGCTCGCCGCGATC
>JACQAX010000430.1 GCA_016194795.1 Deltaproteobacteria bacterium
GGTCGGTCGGTGGCCCGGCCGGGTTGAGCTCGATGGAGTAGTCGGGGTTGAGGCGCACGTCGCGATCCTGGTAGAGGACCACGCGCGAGTCGTCCCAGTGCAGGTAGTGCTGGAGATGCTTGCCCGGATCCATGTACTTCAAGATCGTCTCGAAGCCCTGGCGGGTCTGCGAGCCGTCGAAGCGGCGCAGCTCTTCGCCGTACGCGCGCGTGTCGTTGACGCCGAGGTGGTCGAGCACCGCCTGCAGCTTCTCGAAACGGGTCGCCTGGCTCGCGGCAGCCAGGGTCGGAATGAAAGCCAGTCCCAATACCAGTAATCCCAAACGCATAGGCCGCTGGCTTATCATAGATGCGGCGATTTTGGACTCGGCGCGTGAAAACAAAAAAGCCACCCCCGGTTGCCCGGGGGTGGCTGCGGTCGGACACCGTAAATTTACGATTTACTTATGTTTTTTCTTGGGAAGCGGCTTGCCGGCGGGCTTCTTCGCGCCGCCCTTGGCCTTGGCGGCCTCGGCCTTCTGCTTGGCCTCTTCGGCGGCCTTGGCGCGCTCTTCCTCGATCTTCTGCAGGCTCAAGGTGACTTCGCTCACCTGGCGGACGGTGCCGCGGAGCTGGTTGATCTCGTAGTTGGCTTTCTTCAGATCCGAGTCGAGATCTTTCACGCGGCGCTCGAGGTCTTTCACGCGCGTGTCGGTGTCGGCGAGCTGCTGCTGCATCTGCTGCTGCGCTTTGCAGCCGCCGAGGCTCAGCGACATCGCGGCGAACAGGATTATCGAAAGCAACGTTAACATCGGGGTGCGCGTTCTCATCATCTTCTCCTTAGAACATGAATCTCTTGTTGCTGATGTTCGTTAAAATCGCGATTCCGATCAGCGATGTGATTAACGATGATCCACCGTAGCTCATGAAGGGGAGCGGAACGCCGACGATCGGCATGATCCCGCACACCATTCCCGTGTTGATGAACACGTGCCAGAAAAAGATCATGATAATCCCTAACGCTAACAGTGTACCAAACTTGTCATGTGACACATAGGCAATATTGAGACTGCTGAGGAAGAAGAGCACGTAGAGGGAAAGAAGTACCAGCGCTCCCATGAACCCGTGCTCCTCGCTGAAGACGGCGAAGATGAAGTCGGTGTGGTGCTCGGGGAGGAAGTTGAGCTGCGACTGCGTGCCCTTCTTGAAGCCCTTGCCGATGAACTGCCCGCTGCCGATCGCGATCATGGACTGGATGCTGTTGTAGCCGGAGCCTTTCGGATCGCTCATCGGATTGATGAACGAGACGAGGCGCTGGCGCTGGTAAGGCTTGAGGCCGAACTTGTAGACGGGATACGCGGTCAGCGCGGCGACGGTGAACACGAGCAGCAGGCTCTTCTTCTCGATCTTGATGAAAAGCATCATGCTGCCGAACGTTAACAATATGATCATCGCCGTGCCGAGGTCGGGCTGGAGCATGATGAGCGCGACCGGCATGAGGATGAGCATCGTCGGCAGCCAGAGGTCGCGCAGGCGGTAACCGCTCGTTACCCGCTCGGTCTCGAAGTACTTCGCCATCGCGAGCACCGCCGAGAGCTTCATGAACTCGGACGGCTGGATGTAGAAGCCGCCCGCGCCGATCCAGCGCCGCGCGCCGAGGCTCGCCTTGCCCGCGACGAGGGTGAGCAGCAGGAGAAAGACGTTGGCGAAGTAGACCCAGTAGGCGATTCGCGAGAGCAGCTTGTAGTGCACGAGCATGATCACGACGGCGACGACCGAGCCCAGGCCGAACCAGATCAGCTGCGACTGCCAGTAGCGCAGGCCGTGGCCGACGAACTCGGTGAAGGTGGCCGAGTAGAGGTTCAGCACTCCCATGGTAAAGATCGCTATGGAAATGACGATCAGGGTCCAATCAAATTTTTTGAGCTGTTCCTCATCCATGGGTCTTTAGCGCCTCTAATGTGTTTATTGAGTAGGGTACGCGGCCATCCTGGCCGCATCTTTACACGTGCTTGACTCCGTCCACTTCGTGAGCGCATTTGCTCCGCAGACCTCGTCATCCATAATTAATCTGTGTCTCCA
The DNA here is from genome assembly GCA_016194795.1 of Deltaproteobacteria bacterium. Taxonomy (GTDB): domain Bacteria; phylum Bdellovibrionota; class UBA1018; order UBA1018; family UBA923; genus JACQAX01. The sequence goes on from JACQAX010000430.1 coordinate 2,061, forward strand.
GGGGCGGCCGGCGGCGCCGGTTTGGCGACCACGTCGGGAATTTCGGTGTCGCGCACGGCATCCTCGTCCTCGTCGGGCTCGGGTTTCGCTTTCACGCGGATGGGCTTGCCCGACGCGATCTTCAGGCGCGTCTTGATGGCCTCGTCGGAATATTTTTCAGGCATGTATTTCTGCAGATAGGTCTGGATCACCTCGAGCGCGACGGGCGCGGCGCCCGAGCCGCCGTGGCACGAGTGCTCCGCGATGACCGCGACCGCGATCACGGGGTCGTCGGGCGGCGCGAACGCGGCGAACAGGCCGTTGTCGCGCACGTTGAACGGCATCGATTCGCACTTCGTGTGGATCTTGTCTGCCGACAGGCGGATGACCTGCGTCGAGCCCGTCTTGCCGGCGACGTCGATGCCGGGGATGCGGCGCGAGAACGTCGTGCCGCCGGGCTCGTTGACGACGGCCGTGAGGCCGCTGCGCACGATGTCGATGGTCTGCTTGCTGATCTTGGCCTGGCCGATCAGGTCGGGCTGGAACTCTTTCAGGATGCGGCCGTCGTTGTCCTCGATGTACTTCACGATGTACGGCCGCCAGAGCAGGCCGCCGTTGCCGATCGCCGCGTACGCGTTGGCGAGCTGAAGGGGCGTGGTGAGGATGTAGCTCTGGCCGATCGCGCACGAGAGCGTCTCGCCGGCGATCCACTCCTGCCCGAAGCGTTTCTTCTTCCACTCCTCGGTAGGGATGAGGCCCATCTCCTCGTGCGCGAGGTTCACGCCGGTTTTTCGGCCCAGGCCGAGCATGTTCGCGTACTTCGCGATCGTGTCGATGCCGAGGCGCTGGCCCATGCGGTAGAAGAACACGTCGCACGACTCGCGGATCGCCTTGTGGATGTTGACCACGCCGTGGCCGTGCTTGTTCCAGCAGTGGTAGACGCGGTTGCCGAGGCGGAACGAGCCCGTGCAGTTTATCGTCGTGTTCTCGTCAATCACCTTCTCCTCGAGCGCGGCGATCGCCGTGATCGTCTTGAAGGTCGAGCCCGGGCTGTAATGATCTTGAAGAGTCTTGTCGCGCAGCGGGTGGTACTCGTTGTTGAGCAGCTCGCCCCAGAGCTTCGGCGAGACGCCTCGCGAGAAGAGCGTCGGGTCGAAGCTCGGCTGGCTCAGCGCCGCGAGGATCTCGCCGGTCTTCGGATTCAGCGCGATCACCGCGCCGATCTGCTTCTTGCCGTAGAGCTTCTCGAGCGAGCGCTGCGCGGCCATCTGCAGATCCTGGTCGATCGTGAGGATGAGGTTCTTGCCCGGCGTCGGATCCTTGGGCTTCAGGCCGCTCGTGATGCCTTTGTTCGTGCGCTTGCGGTGCCCGAGCGCGTCGACCTCCATGTACTCCTCGCCGTCGATCCCGCGCAGCACGTTCTCCATGCGCGACTCGAGCCCGAACTTGCCCGTCACGTCGCCCATCTTGTACGGAACGCCGGTGGCGCCGACCAGGCGGTTGAGCTTCGGCAGCTCGGTCTGGTTGACTTCGCCGATGTAGCCCATGAGATGGGCGGCGAGGTCGCCGAACAGGTTCGTGCGGCGGATTTCCATCTGGATGTTCAGGCCGGGAAGGTCGAGCTTGTGGGCCTCGATCTTGGCGACCTCGTCCTGCTCGAGGTCCTGCTTGATCTTGATCGGGCGGAACGTCGGCTGGCCCTTCGACCGCTCGAGCGTGTCGAGGATCTCCTCCTCGGGCATCTTGATGATCTGCGCGATCGTGTGGATCGTCTTCTTCCATTCTTTGTCGGAATACAACTCTTGCGGCGTCACTTCGAGGTCGAACGCCGGGCGGTTGTCGACGAGCAGGTGCTTGTTGCGGTCGAAGATCATCCCGCGCGGCGACGTGACCTTCACGCCCTTGATGCGGTTTTCCTCGGAGTACGTGTGGTACTTGTCGCCGTTCATGATCTGCAGGTACCAGAGGCGGGCGAAGAGGACGAAGAACGCGACGAAAAGCCCGATGTAGAGGTACCGGAACCGGAACTGGTACTCGCGTATTTGCTCGTCTTGCCCTAGGAACGACACTTTTCAGAACCCCTTGTTGATATCGTACTCGTCCTCCGCGTGCTCGTCCTTGTAGGTGCGGAGGTCGATCCGCGAGAACCAGGAGAAGCAGAGCGGAGTCAGCGCGGCCTGCACGAGCAGGCCCGGGACGAGGTAAACCAGGAAATGAGTCACGCCGTTGGCCGCGTGGCCCTCGAGGCCCAGCAACGCGAGCAGGCCGAGTCGCTTGAGCAGCGTCAGCGCCGCGACGATCCCGATGCTCGAGAAGAAGTCGGGTACGACGACGGTGCGGCTCAGCACCTTGGCGACGAGGAACGCGTACATGTACGTCGTGAGGAAGAAGTTCTTCCCGACGGAGCTGTGCGCCTCCATCACCATCGACGCGAGGATCATGTAGAGCCCGCCCTCGAGGATGTCGCGCTTGAAGCCGAGGTAGACGGCGAGGATCAGAAGCGTGTCGGGCTGCACGTAGTTGAGCGGGAAGTAGCCGAAGATGGTCGACTGCACCGTCGCGATCGCGAGCGCGATCAGCAAGTAGAGGCCGAAGTTAACCTTCCTGAGTATATTGCGATACAAGGTTCAGCCCTGCGCGTGCAGATCCGGTTTTAAGATCACGAGCACCTCTTCAAGCTTCGAGAAGTCGACGCTCGGCCTGATCTCGACGTTCTGCGTGACGCCGAAGGTCTTCTTCGAGACCTTGATCAC
>JACQAX010000400.1 GCA_016194795.1 Deltaproteobacteria bacterium
AGCTCGGCGCGCGGCTCGACCTCGCCGGCTACACCCGCAACGATCCGGTCGAAGATCCCGGAAGCTTCACCGTGCGCGGGAGCCTCTTCGACGTTTTCTCGTCAGCGTCGCGCCGACCCTTCCGTCTCGACTTTTTCGACGACGAGCTCGAGACCGTCCGCACCTACGACCCGTTGTCACAGCGCAGCGATCCCGAGGCTCTCCAGAGCGCGACGATCGTTCCGGTCACCGAATGGGCGTTCACGCCCGAGGCGCTCGTCATCGCCCGCCAGCAGATCAAGGCGTTCTGCGACGAGTACGGGGTGCCGAAGAAGTCGCGCGACGCTTTCGTCGAGCGGCTCGACGCCGGCATCCGCGACCCCTCGCTCGAGTACCTCGCTCCGTATTTCACCGGCACGACCGGCGGCTGGCTGCTCGACTACCTCGACGAAAGCTGGCAGCTCGCGCTCAGCGACGTCCTCGGTGTCGAGGCTTCCTACGAGGAGCTCGTCGGCGAGCTGCGCGACGGCTTCGGGCGTGCGGTGAGCGAGGGCGAGATCGTCGTGCCCTGGGAGCGGCTTTACGTCGAGCCCGAGGACTTCACGCGCGCCGTGAAGCAATCGGTTCGGGTGCAGTTCGACGACGTCTTGCTCGGCGCGGCCGAAGACGCCGCCGGACGGCGGCGCGTGGAAAGCGAGACGAACTCGGACTTGAAGCCGAACGATACCGGAAAAGTCTCGTTCGAGGTGATCCAGGCGCTCACGCGCGACTGGGCCGAGCGCGGCTACGTCCGCGTTTTCGCCGCGTCGACGTCGAGCCAGGCGGAGCGCCTGAGCTACCTGCTCACCCAGCGCGAGATCCCGTGCCGGGTCGTCGAGCGCATCGACTGGAAAGAGACCGGCGTGGCGCAGATCACCGAGGGCCAGATCAGCGCGGGCTTCAGGCTTCCCGGCGAACGCGTGGCGATCGTCACCGACGCCGAGATCTTCGGCCCGAAGAAGCCCCGCGCGCGCGGCCAGAAATCCCAGCAGCCGGCCGCGAACGTCGCGAGCTTCGTGCCGTCGCTCGAGGACCTCAACGCCGACGAGCTGATCGTCCATAACCACCACGGCATCGGCCGCTATCGGGGCCTGCTGAAGCTCGCCATCGAAAACGTCCCGCACGACTTTCTGCTCATCGAGTACGCCGGCGCCGACAAGCTCTACCTCCCGGTCTATCGCCTCGACCAGGTCCAGCGCTACATCGGCGCGCAAGACGGGGTGGCGCTCGACAAGCTCGGCAGCAACCACTTCGAGAAAACCAAGGAGAAGATCAAGTCCGACCTTCAGGACATGGCCAACCAGCTTCTGCAGCTCTATGCGAAACGCGCGTCCAGGGAAGGGTTCACCTTTTCGCCCCCTGATGAGGCCTATCGGGAGTTCGAGGCGCGGTTCCCGTACGCCGAAACGCCCGACCAGCTTCGCGCGATCGACGACGTCGGCGCGGACATGTCGTCGGGCAAGATCATGGATCGCCTCATCTGCGGCGACGTGGGCTACGGCAAGACCGAGGTCGCCATGCGGGCGGCCTTCCGGGCCGTCATGGACGGCAAGCAGGTGGCCGTGCTCGTGCCGACGACCGTGCTCGCCTTCCAGCACGAGCGCTCGTTTCGCGAGCGCTTCAAAGACGCCCCGCACGTCAACATCGGCGTGCTTTCGCGCTTCAAGTCGCCCAAGGAAATCAAAGAGACCCTCGCCGGGCTCAAGGCGGGCACCATCGACATCGCCATCGGGACGCACCGCCTGCTTTCGAAGGACGTCGCGTTTCGCGATCTCGGGCTCATCGTCGTGGATGAAGAGCAGCGGTTCGGCGTCGAGCACAAGGAGCGTCTCAAGGCGTTGCGCGCCAACGTGGACGCGCTCACGCTCACCGCGACGCCCATCCCGCGAACGCTCCAGTTCTCGCTCATGGGCATTCGCGACATCAGCGTCATCAATACGGCGCCCGTCGACCGCCTGAGCGTGCGAACCTACGTCTCGCGCTTCGACGACGACGCCATCCGAAAGGCCATCGAGCAGGAAATCGGCCGCGGCGGACAGGTTTTTTTCATCCACAACCGCGTCCAGAGCATCACGGCGATGGCCGACAAGCTGAAGGAGATCGTGCCGGAGGCCCGGATCATCGTCGCGCACGGGCAGCTCGGCGAGGGCGAGCTCGAGGCGCGGATGCTCGACTTCTACAACAAGAAGGGGAACGTGCTCCTGTGCTCGACGATCATCGAGTCCGGGCTCGACATCGCTTCGGCCAACACGATGATCATCAACCGGGCCGACACGTTCGGCCTGTCGCAGCTTTATCAGCTGCGCGGGCGGGTCGGGCGCTCGCAGGTGCGTGCCTACTGCTATCTGATGCTGCCGGAAGAGGGCGCCGTGACCGACGACGCCAAGAAGCGCCTCGACGTGATCCAGCGCTTCGTCGACCTGGGCTCGGGCTTCAAGATCGCCTCGCACGACCTCGAGCTTCGGGGCGGCGGTGAGTTTCTCGGAAAGTCCCAGTCCGGCCACATCGCCGCGGTAGGCTTCGAGCTCTACAGCGAGCTTCTCGACGAAGCCGTGCGCGAGCTGCGCGGACAGGCCATAGAGGATCATTTTGATCCGGAAATCAAAATCCCCGTGCCGGCGCTTCTTCCCGAAACCTACGTCCCCGACGTGCACCAGCGGCTCGGCCTCTACAAGCGGCTTTCGCAGGCGGCGACGCCCGAAGCGCTCCACGAGCTCGAGCTCGAGCTTCAGGACCGGTTCGGCAAGCCGACCTACGAAGTTCAAAACCTGCTTTGGCTCATCCAGATCAAGCAGCTCCTCCGCCAGTTTCGAATCCGCAGCCTCGTCTCGGGCCGCGAGCGCACCGCCATCGACGCGAGCGACGGGGCAAAACTTTCCCCGGCCAAGACGCTCGCCCTCGTCAACCGCCAGCCGCAGACTTATTCGATCACTCCCGACTCCAAGATCGTGTTGCGACTGCCCTTCCAAACCGCGCAGCAGATGTTCCACGAGCTTCAGAAACTGTTAACGCAAGTTGCGGAAATCTAGAGCGGCATGATAGACTTTTTTCGTTGGACATCTTTGTACTCTATCGAAGAGGGGACCTCCTTTATGCGCAATAAGCTCATCATTCTCGGCCTGTCGTTCGGAGCGTGCCTGACCGTCACGGCGCACGCCGCGCAGGAGCTGGCGAAAGTGAACAGCGACGTCATCACCGTCGAGGAGTTCAACAGCAAGTACAAAGAAAACATGAAGTTCTTCCGTTACAAAACCCCGACGAAGAAGAACGTCCTCGAAGACATGATCAAGCGCGATCTCGGCATCCAGGAAGCCCGTCGCCTCGGCCTCGACAAGGACCCCGAGGTCATCGAGCGCATCAACACGGTGCTCTACCATTCGCTGCTCGACAAGAAGCTCGCCGGCCAGTTCGACACGATCCAGATCACCAACGACGAGATCGAGGAATACTACAAGCGTAACCCCGAGATCCGCACGTCGCACATCTTCGTGCAGGTCCGTTTCGACGCGACCAGGCAGCAGGAAGAAGCCGCGCGCAAAAAGATGATCCTCGTCAAGGGCGAGCTCGACCGCGCCATCAAGGAAGGCAACGGCACCTTCGCCGAAGTCGCGCGCAAGTATTCGGAAGGCGTGGCGGCGGCGGCAGGCGGCGACATCGACTACCAGACGAAGGACAAGCTCGACCCGGCGTATTACGCGGCCGCCGTCGCGCTCAAGAAGCACGGC
>JACQAX010000403.1 GCA_016194795.1 Deltaproteobacteria bacterium
GGATGTTCTTTGCCTCATGTGCGAGCTGTTCCAAAGCTTCTTTGGTGTTGGCCTTTGTCGTCATAATCAAGGGTCTAACGTTCTCTTCTCCAATAGGAATTCCCGGGCTTTGGTTAAAAAAAAAGTGGGGTTGGTGCCCCACTCGATTAAAGCTTCGAGAGTTGGAGAGTTTGTAGCATGCGGTCGCGCGCATGCGCAAGAGAGAATCATCATTATAACGGGTTGCCGGTGTCGCCGCCTGAGCGTGAGCAAACCGCTGGAATTACAATTAAAAGAGCGTCCTCGCTTTTTCGAAGACGGCGTCGAACATCGGCTCGGTCAGGCGACCCGTGAACGTGTTTTGCTGGCTCGGATGGTAAGAGCCGAGCAGGTACTTTCCGGACGCGAGCTCGACGGCTTGGTTGTGGCCGAAGGCGGGTCGAGCGCCGCTCGCGAGACCGGCGCGCTTCAAAACGTCCCAGGCGGCGTCCCAGCCGATCTTTCCGAGCGCGAGATAGACGCGCGCGCGGTCGAGGCGGGCGATTTCCCAGTCCAGGTAGGGCAGGCAGCGGGCGATCTCGGCGGGCGTGGGCTTGTTGTCGGGCGGGGCGCACTTCACGGTGGCCGTCACGAAGGCGTCGGTGAGCGCGAGGCCGTCGCGCGCGTGGGTGGACGTCGGCTGGTTGGCGAAGCCGGCCTTGTGGAGCGCGCGGTAGAGCCAGTCGCCGCTGCGGTCGCCGGTGAAGACGCGTCCCGTGCGGTTGGCGCCGTGGGCGGCGGGCGCCAGGCCGACGAGCACGAGGCGAGCACGCGTGTCGCCGAAGCCGACGATCGGTTTTCCCCAGTACGTGTCGCCGGCGTACGACTTGCGCTTGACCCTCGCGATCTCGAGGCAGTGCTTGCGCAGGCGCGGGCATTTCGCGCAGCCGACGATCGCGCGCTCGTGCTTCGCCCACGCGCTCGCGGCCGCGCTCCTGGCGTTCACGGGCGAAACCCCATCGTGTACTTGACGGCGCGGTACTCGGGATGCACCTCGCCCTTGGCCGTGCGGACGACGAGCGCCGGCTCGACGAAGGTCTTGTCGCGGAAAGTGAGGGGCAGGTCGCTCGCGAGCGCGCACGCGAAGAGCGAGACGAGCGGGGCGTTGCCCTCGCGGAACACGACGTCGCGCCTGGTGACGATCGTGAGGCCCGAGGCGGCGGCCGCGGCGTTGGCGCGCTCGAGCTGCTCGGTCGGGAAGACGAACGCGAAGAGCCCGCCGGGCGCGAGGTTGCGGGCGGCGGCGGCGCAGTAGTGCGAGACGTCGCCTCTCACCTCGAAGCGGCACGGGATCGTCTGCGGGTGCTCGCCCTCGATGCCGGTGCCGAGGGGAAAGTAGGGCGGGCTGCCGAGCACGAGGTCGAAGGGCTCGCGGCCGGCCAGAAGCCGCTCGTCGCGGATGTCGCCCTGGAGAATCTCGTACCTCGGCTCGATACCGTTATGGCGCGCCGACTTGCGCGCGAGCCGCACGCTGATGTCCTGCGCCTCGAGCGTGACGAACGTCGCGCCCTGCAGGCGCCAGGCCGCCATCATCCCGACGCTGCCGATGCCGCTGCCAAGGTCGAGGGCGCGACCGGCCGAAGGGCATTTGCTCGTCCCGTACCAGGCCGTCAGCAAATCATCGGTCGAGAAGCGGTGGCCGCGCTCGTACTGGAAGATGCGCCAGAGGCCCGAGAGCGCGTCGAGCGTCTCGGGACCGGTCTCGGGCGAGCCCGGGCCGGCGGTCTGGCCGCCCGGGGCGGTCGGGCCCGGCATCACCCAGTCTTTGAAGACGCGCTTCTGGTCTCGCATGATGCGAAAGGCATAGCGTGCCGACCGAGAAGTTTGAAGCCTTTTTCACGCTCACAAACTCGTCTTGCCTTCGGGCGCGGGTTTGGCCGTCTTTTCGCCCGGCTGCTGCGCGCCCTCGATCGGAGTTTTGCGCGCGGTCTGGTCGTCGTCGGTGGCGGGCGGCTGTGGCGCGTACGTCGCGGCGAGCTTGTCGCGGAATGCCTTGCCGAGGGTGAGGCGCGTGCCGTCGCTCTCCATCTCCGCGGCCGAGGGGAAACGGCTCTCGAGCAGATCGTACTTGCTCAGGAGCTTCATGATCTCGAAAACGTCGACGTCGCTCGGGGATTTCCCGAGCGCGAGGCGGATGAGCTGGTCGTTCATCGCGACGGCCACGCCGAGGCGCTCGACCTCGAACGCCTGCTCGAGCTTTTTGCGGTAATCGGGATCGCTCTTCGAGACGCTCGCGCGAACCTTCGAAACTTCGGTGAGGCTTTCATTGAGCACGATCTGGAGGGCGTTCCGCGAAGAGGCATCGAGATTGCCTATCGGGCTCCGGCGCATGAACTCGTCGATCTCGTCGTCGGTCTCGAGCTTGCCCTGTTTCTGCTGCTCGAGGACTTCGTGGAACAGCGGCGCGAAGATCGCCCTGATGCGAGCACCGGCCGCCTCGTGGGTCATGGGCTCGGTCGCCGGCAGCGCCGCGGGCGGGACGGCGAGCACATCGCTCGCGCCCGGGTCGGTGGGGGCGGCGTGCGCATGGAGCGCCAAAAACGAAACGGCCACTGCGAGGGCGATCTGGAATCTCATTTGGGGGACCTCTCTCTTTTCTTCTCTACAAAGCAAGCGAGGTGCCAGAAGGGGTGCTTGGAATTAATCGCGAAAGCGCGCGAGGATAGCGCGTTTTTTAGTGTTCTTAAAAGTTAAGTAACGTTGTGCAGGCGCGCGGACACGCGCTCAAAGCTTGGACAGGAGGGGAGGGGGCAGCGCGGGTCGCCGGCACCCGACTAGCCTTACGGCCGCTTCGCGAGGTCGAGGAGGTAGGCGCGCATCCGCGCGGCGACCTGCGCGGGCGGCGCATCGAGATTCGAGGGGCTCTCCGGATGGAGCTGCTGCTCGACGGTGATCCAGGTCATCGCGTCGAAGACCGCCGCGGGCGCCGGTGGATCGCCCGCGCGCAGCGCGTGCTCGGCGCCTTTGATGCGGTCGTTGAGCTCGAAGTAGAGAGGGTTGGACGCCGTCTCGAGCCGGTCGGGCTTGGCTTTGGGCTTCGCCGGGTAGCGTTTGCGAAGATCGGAGACGATGGCCTTCGCTTCGGCCTGCACGAGCTTGAAGGCTTCGGCCGTCTTCGCGTCGCGCCGGGCGTTGACGCCTTGCTTGAGCGCCGCGAAAACGAGCCGGCCGGCCTCGTCCTGGGCCATCTTCGCGAGCGCGGGAATACTCGTCCCGGCCGCCGCGAATAATACGAGGACGATCGCCGCGCGCCTCACGGGCGGTCTCCGTCTCCGAACGGTCCCCAGGCTTTTGGCGCGAGCCAGGCCTTGAGCTCGTCGAGCGGCACGTTGGCCAGCGCGTCGAGAATCGAGAGGTGGGTCTTGCGGCGTTCGCCGCCCTGAGTGTACTCGGGGTGTTTCCAGTGCTGCCAAACCAGGCGGATCCCGCTGGCGCGAAACGCGCCGACGTCGACGTAGCGCGTGGAGCCGAGGGCCGAGTAGTAGGTGTCGGCGCCGACGGCGCGACAGAGCGAGAGGAGGCGCTCGGTTTTTACGCCCTCCTCGGGAAGCTCGCTCGCGAGAACGATCTCGGGACGAAGCTCGAGCGCCTCGAGGCAAAGCCTCACGCTCGAGAGCGCCGCCTCGCACATCGTCTTCATCGCGGCCGCCTTCCCGAACCACGGCGCCACGAGGGGCTCGAGCTGCGACTTGAAATAGGGGCGGCGGGCGTAGGTGGCGCGAATCGTCTTCCAGTGGTCGTCGGCCCACGCGCGCCCGGCGTCGAGCTCGAGCGAGCGCAGCGGGACGAGGCGGTGGCCGTGGCCGCGGACGGGCAGGGTGAGCCACTGGAAATCCGTTTTTTTTCCGGGCTGGGGGAGGATGCGCGTCCGGTGCTGGCGGCCCTGCCGGATCCACTGAACCGAGTCGAGGACGACGAAGACGTCGGCGCGCGCGCATTGCTCAAGATAGCCGAGCCACGGAAAGTAGTTCGGCTGCTGGCAGATGGCTATCATTTTATGATAGTAACACGGTCATGCGCATCAAGGCTCATCCGAAGCTTCTCACCACGGCCGAAGAAGTCACCTCGCTTGCCTCCGAGCTCGTGAAGCACGACATGATCGCGCTCGACACGGAGTTCCTCCGGGAGAGCACATTTTTCCCGGTCGTCGCCCTGATCCAGATCGCCACGGACGAGGAGTCGTGGCTCGTCGATCCGCTCGCGCTCAGCCCCGAGGCCCTCAAACCTTTGCTGGACGTATTCGAGAACCCGAAGATCCTCAAGGTGCTGCATGCCGCGCAGGCCGACCAGGAATGCCTGTATACGAGCTACGGCTTCGTGGCCAAGCCGAGCCTCGATACCGCGTGCGCGGCGTCGCTCTGTGGATATGGGGATAACATCGGCCTCGCGAAGCTCTTGAAAGAAGGCCTGGGCGTGCAGCTCCAGAAGGGGCACGCGCGCACCGACTGGACGATCCGCCCGATCCAGGAGCAGCTGCTCCGTTACGCGCACCTCGACGTGCAGTATCTCCTCCCGCTCGCGCGCAAGCTCCTCGAGCATCTCGAGAAACACGACCGGCGCGGCTGGGCGCTCGAGCTCTCGGCGCGCCTCGAGAACAAGAAACTCTACGAGCCGAACCCCGAGGGGCTGGCCCACAAGCTTTCCAAGAGCGGAAAGCTCGACCGGCGAGGCCTGGCGACGCTCATCGAGCTGATCCGGTGGCGCGAGCAGCGCGTGCGCTCGCTCGACGTTCCGCGCCGCCGCGTGGCCGACGACGACGTGCTCGTGGCGCTCGCCAACGTGCGCCCGAAGGACATGCAGCACCTGAGCGCGTTCCGCGGCCTCAACAGCGGCGAGCTCAAGCGCAGCGGCGAGGCGATCCTCGCGGCCATCCGTACCGCGGCGCAGATCCCCGAGAAAGACCTGCCGATCGTGCCGACCGCCGAGCTGCCCGAGCCGCACGAGGCACGGGTGATCGAGCTCGTGCAGTGCTTCGTGAAGCTGCTTTCGGACGAGCTCGAGATCTCGCCCCGCCACCTCATCACCGGCGACGATATCTTGCCGATGCTGCGCAAAAAGCTCGCCACGGTCGAGGCGCTCGTCGCGGCCGACGTCATGACCGCGGGGGCGGCCAAGCTCATCGGCGAGGAGCTTTTGGCCATCATGAGCGGCAAACGCGGGCTTTCCGTGAAGAATGGCCGGGTCTGCGTGAGCAGCGTCGGCGCGTAGGGACGCCGGCGGCCGCCGCGTGGGGCAAAAACTTCGCGGGCAATTTTCGCTGTCTCGCGGGGCCAGCCCACCCATGCCTAAACTAGGGTATGGACAACGCTTTGACCCCCGCGAACATTCTGGATCTCACGTCCAAAGACACGCTGTTCGAGCTCGCGATCGAGGACGGCGAGCTGCTCGGCCACTGCGGCGCCAAGCTCATCGCCGATCTCAAGGAGCGCGCCGTCGAGGCGGAATACACGCACATGTACTTCCGCGATCCGATCCGTCCGGGCATCGTCTGGTTCACCGTGCTGAACGGCGGAGCCGGCGAGCTGCAGCTCCCGACGCGCGGTCGTCTCGACGACTGTCGCAAGCAATGCGAGTCGGTGTTTCCCGGCTTCCTGCGGACGCTCGAAGGCGCCGATGAGGAGGCGATCATGGCGCAGATCCCGCCGCTCGCCCTCGGCGTGACGGCCCTCGAGCTCTCGGGCGCGCTCGAGTACCTCGTGTTCGTCCACCCATCGATGACTCGCGCGTGGGCGGCGCTCATCTTCACCTACGGCGAGATGATGGGCCTGCGCGACGGCGCGGAAAGCGCGCGCGAAGCCTGCATCGGCAGCTGTCCGCACGCCCAGGTCGTCTCGTATCTGCTCGGCGAAAACACGATCGAAGCCTGAGCGGCGCGCCAAGAGCCCGATTCCCAAGGGGATGCGCGCGGGTTGAGAAGCGGGTGCGGAACTGCTATAAATGCAGGATGAGCGCGGCCCACGCAAACTTCAAAGTCATCCGCACGAGCAGCCCCTTGCTGCTCCTGATCCTGCTGCCGCTCGTTCTCCTGGCGCTGGCCCTTTTCGCCGTCTTCATGATCGGCTCGGCGCTGCTGCCGCGTCGTGCGTCGCTCCCGCGCCCTGAGCCGCAGCCCCGCCCGAAGATCGACGCTTCGGGCGCGATCGAAGCGGACTTCGAGCGCCTGCCTACTTCTTGACCTGCAGCACGATCTGCTTGAGCAGGTCGGTGAAGTTGATCTTCGCCTCGGCCGACATCGTCGTGAACGCGAGGCCGAAATAGCGGCGCACGATCCCGGTCGTCGGCTCGACGGTGTGGGTGACGCGCTTCACCTGCGCGTTGACGTTGATCTGGCGCAGCCACTGGCCGCGCGGCTGCAGCTGGACGCGCACGGTCTCGTCGGCGAGCAGGGCTTCGGTGCGCGCGTCGTCGGTGTAGACGAGGAAGCCGGTCGGCGAGATGTTCTCGACGTCGCAGCTCACGGCGACATCTTCGCCGCTGTAGAAAAAACGCACGAGCGCGCGTGACGGGAAGACGGTCACCTCGGGCAGGAAGTGGATGCGCGGGAACTTTCGTACGTAGTCGGGCAGCAGGCCTTCCTTGAAAACGTCGGCGTTCAGGCGCGCGCGATCGGCGTCGGAGAGCAGGAAGGTGAGGCCGAGGCAGCTGTCGGTCGAGCCGGCCGAGCGTTCGCAGGTGATGAGCGCGTCACAGTGAAACTCCCACGGCGAGGCCGTGTGGACCTGCACGGCGACCTGGACGCGCTTGCCCAGATGCTCCATCGGGCTGAACTCCTTCCACTTGAAGCCGGGAAGGCCCGATGCGTTGATGAGGTGCTCGCCGGCCCTGTAGTTCGAACCGGCGTATTTGAAGCTGACCTGTGCGCGAACGAAGCGCGGCGAAAAGCTCGTCATCTATCGAAGGATATCGGCAACAAAAGCCTTTTGGTGCAGTGGGATGGAATTGCCCACCCGATATCGTTGCGCTATGATCGGCGCATGGCAAAACAAGTAACGGTCGACACTACGGAAGCGATGGTCTCGTCAACGTACGCCCAGATTCGCAAGAATCTCGAGACGGTGAAGAAACGGCTGGGGCGCCAGAGCCTTACGCTCTCCGAGAAGATCCTGCTGGGCCATCTCGATAACCCCGAGACGCAGGAGCTGAAGGCTGGCTCGAGCATCCTGCGCCTTCGTCCCGACCGCGTCACCATGCAGGACGCGACGGCGCAGATGGCGCTGCTCCAGTTCATGCAGTCGGGCCGCGCGCAGGTCGCCGTTCCGTCGAGCGTGCACTGCGACCACCTGATCCGCGCTTACAAAGGCGCCGACGCCGACAACGCGACCGCGAACTCCGAGAATAAAGAAGTGTACGACTTCCTGCGCTCGGCGAGCGCGAAGTACGGCATCGGCTTCTGGGGACCCGGCGCGGGCATCATCCACCAGGTCGCGCTCGAGCAGTACGGCTATCCGGGCGAGATGATCATCGGCACCGACTCGCACACGGTCAACGGCGGCGGACTGGGCATGATCGCCATCGGCGTCGGCGGGGCCGATGCGGCCGAAGTCATGTCGGGGCTCGCGTGGGAGGTGAAGTACCCGAAGCTCATCGGCGTCAAGCTCACCGGCCAGCTGAAAGGATGGACGGCGCCCAAAGACGTCATCCTCAAAGTTTGCGAGATCCTCACCGTCAAGGGAGGCACGAACCACATCGTCGAGTACTTCGGCCCGGGCTGCGCGAGCATCAGCTGCACCGGCAAGGCGACGATCACCAACATGGGCGCCGAGCACGGCGCGACGACGTCGATCTTCCCGTATGACGAGCGCATGGCGAACTACCTCAAGTCGACCGGGCGCGACGAGCTTGCCGCGCTTGCCGACAGGAACAAGGACATCCTCGTCGCCGACGCCGAGGTGGAAAAGAATCCCGAGAAGTTCTTCGACCGAGTCATCGAGATCGACCTCTCGAAGCTCGAGCCGCACGTCGTGGGGCCGCACACGCCCGACCTCGCGCGCCCCGTCTCGAAAATGGCCGAAGACGCGAAGAAAAACGGCTACCCGGTCGAGCTCACCGCCGCGCTCATCGGCTCGTGCACCAACTCCTCGTATGAGGACATGGGCCGCGCCGCCGACGTGGCCCGCCAGGCCGAGAAGGCCGGCGTCAAGGCGCAGATCCAGTTCATGGTCTCGCCCGGCTCGATGCAGGTTTTCGAGACGATCAGGCGCGACGGCCAGATGAAGGACATCGAGGCCATCGGCGGCGTCGTGCTCTCGAACGCCTGCGGCCCGTGCATCGGCCAATGGAAGCGCGATGACGTGAAGACCGGGCAGAAGAACTCGATCATCACCTCGTTCAACCGCAACTTTCCCGCGCGCAACGACACCAATCCCGAGAC
>JACQAX010000404.1 GCA_016194795.1 Deltaproteobacteria bacterium
AGGCCGAGGCCCAGCAGCATCGTCACGCTCGTGAGGATCGGGAGGAGAGAGGCCTGGTTGTGGACGACCCAGTCTTTCTTGAGCAGGCCGTAGGCGACAAGCCCGAAGAACCACGTCGCGAAAACGGTCGCTCCGCCGATGATCGGCATCGGGTGCGCGTGGCGGCGGCGCGAGTTGGGGACGTCGACCCAGTCGCGCTTCACCGCCAGCGGGATGGCGAAACGGAAGGCGACAAGCCCCACGACGAAGGTGGCGATGACGGTGCTGAGAAGAGTGACGTCCATAATCCCTTCATACTGATCGGTAACGGGACGACAAAAGTTCTAGGCAGTATTTGCCCCGGACGAGGGGGCCGCGGCCTGGGAGGCCGCGCGCTCGAAGAGGTCTTTCCGGTCGGGAAAGGCGGCGCAGGCGGTCGCCAGGAGCTGCTTGACGTGCGACTCGCGATGCATGAGCTCGACCGAGCGCAAAAGGGCGATCTCGAAGATGCGCGGGTGCTTGACGTTGGCGGCGACGAGATCGAGGGCGTATTGGAGCACGCGGCTCGGGGGCGCCGAGACGTTGAGCTTCTCGAGCTTGGCGGCGGCGACGTCCGGCGAGTTGCGCACCTCGGGGGGCGCGCGGTCGAGCAGGGCGGTGGCCTCGGCCTCGAGCCCGACGCCGTAGAGCGTGGCGAGGATCTCTTTCATGATCTGCGGCTTGCGGTCGCTCACCGCTTCGGCCTTGTTGAGCGCGTTGAGCCCCTCGGTCGTGCGGCCGGTCTCGAAGAAGAACTTGGCGCAGACGATCAGGCCGGCCGAGATGTAGTTGACGATCGCGGCGTCCTTCTCCTCGAAGTCCTCGAAGATGTCGTAGTATTTCAGGATGTCGGTGAAGTTCTTCGACGAGATTGACAGCCGGATCAGGACCGGGATCAGCGTCGGCTCGATCGGGTAGTTCTGGGTGAGCTTGTGGGCGGTGTCGTAGGCCGCATCGTAGCGTTTGCGCGCGATCAGCACGTCGAGCAGGCCCGTGAGGCAGCGGTAGTGCACGGGGTTGTAGCGCAGGCCCTCTTCGAAGAACCTCTGACAGTCCTCGATGCGGTTCTGCGCCTTCATCGCCATGCCTTCGTAGTAGCAGACGACGGCCGGCGCGGGGTCCATGGCCTTCGCCTGGGCGAGCGTGCGCTGGGCCTCGCCGTAGCGCTTCTCGTGGATCTCGAACTTCGCGCGCTCGACGACGGTGAGAAACTCGGGCGCGTAGGCCTTCGCCGAGAGCACCTCGATGAACTTGTCCTTGAGCGCGGCGAACGAGAACGGCTTGATCATGAACGCGTCGACCTCCTCGGCGGCGGCGAGGCAGGCGATCGTGTTCGAGTTGCGCGACGAGATGAACATGAAGATCGTATGCAACCGGTTCGGCAGGACGCGCTTGTGGAGGTTGAGCAGCTCGATGCCGGAGTGGCGCTCGAGCGTGTAGTCGGTGAGCACGATCTCCGGCTTGAACTGCTCGATCTGCGTGACGGCGTCGTGGAAGTTCCAGGCCGTCAGCACGTCCTTGTTCTTGATGCCGAGCGTGGACAGCATGCGCTGCGTGGTCGTGCGAGTCGTCGCGTCGGGGTCGACGAGAAGCACGCGCTTGCCCGCGAGGAATTCGGCGATCTTCTTGTCGTTCAGGGCTTCGCTCACGGGGTCGTTATTCCTTCACCGCTTTCACGATGCGGTGGATGGTATTCTGTCTTTCCGAGAAGGAGGCGACGAACTTCTGCCATTTCTTCTCGTCGAACTGGTAGAAATTCACCTCGACGTGGAGTGAGCCGTCGTCGGCGATCTGCACGAGATGAACCTTGGCGGTGATCTCGATGACGGCGGCCTGGAACTCGCGCGCGGCCAGCTCCTTTTCCTTCACGAGCTGTTCGTGGGATTTGGAGGCCGGCTTCCTGCCACCGCCCGGCGCGACGCTGAGATGGCGGGGCGGGCGCTGCTTGGGCACGAGATTCGTCTTCGGAAGGATCTGCAGGAGCAGCATGTGCCCGCTCATGCACGCGCCCGAGGGCAGGCGCAGCACGAGCCCGCGCTCGCGAAGCTCGGCGATGGTCACGGCCTCGGCGGCCTTTACCTCCGTCTTCGTCGTCGAGTTCTTGACGAGAATCAGGTATTTGATCTCGACGAAGTCGTCCCGCTTGATGAGTGAGTTTCGTTCTTTGGACATAGCTCTAAATGGCGTATCGGGAACGAGACTTCAAAATGTAACAACAATCAGGCGAGGGAACTTAGTGCCGAGATCAGCGCCTCGCGGGCGGCCTGGGGAAGCGCGGCGCGCTCGGCGGCGGAAAGGTGGGAGGTGGGGAAGGGTTTGCCCACCACGACGTGGATGAGGCCCGGCCGGACCCGGAAGCCCTTGCGGGGAAGCACCTGGCCGCTGCCCCGGATCGCCACGGGCACGATCGGCACGCCGGCTTCGATGGCGGCGATGAAGGCGCCTCTCTTGAACGGGAGTACCGCGCCGTCTCTCGAGCGCGTGCCCTCGGGAAAGGCGATCACGCTGCGGCCGCCGCGGATCAGGTGCGCCATCCGCTTGAGGTTGGCGATCGCCTTGGAGTTGTCGGCGCGGTCGACGAAGATCATCCCCATCGCCCAGGCGTAGGCGCCGACGAACGGTACCCAGAGCAGCTCTCTCTTGATGATGAAGTGGACGTTGGCCGGCAGCGCGCGAAAGAGCACCGGGATGTCGATCGTCGAAAGGTGGTTGGCGACGAAGACGTGGGGCTTGGAGAAGTCGACGTTCTCGAGCCCGCGCACGTCGAGCCGCGCGCGCGCGCCCCACAGGAGCCCGGGCGCCCAGCACCGGCGCGCCATCGCGAGCGGCAGGCGCCGCGAGCAGGTCACGCAAAGCACGACGAGCGCCGCCGGCACCCAGAAGAGCGTCCAGAGGGCGGTGAAGGCCGCCTGCGCCGTATTGATGAGAAACCAGCCGACTCGGGTCATGTGTCGAAAGATGCTAGCTCACTCGGTGATGATCTTCCAGACGTCTCGGTCCGGCTTTTTTTCAACCGGTGCTTCCGCCGCGGCTGGCGCGGGCGGCCGCACGCACTCGGGTCGCTTGGCGCCCTCCTTGAGCCCCTTGGTGCCATAGCGCCGGATGAAGCGGTCCCAGAGCACCTGCTCGCAGCAATCGTCGGGCCAAAGGGCCTTGTCGGTGTACTCCAGCGCTTGCAGCACGTCTTTGCGCAGCGAGGTGATGTAGGGCATCTTCGAGTTGAGGCAGGCCTGGCGCACGCGATGCTCGAAGGCGGTGCGCGAGCCCGGCATCCAGTGCTTGCACGACTGGAGGCCGGCGTCGAGAACCCCGAAGCGCAGGAGGTCGGCGAGCGCGAAGTACGGGTTGTTGCGCGCCTCTTTCTCCTTGGCGTCGGCATCGGCCACGCAGTTCACCGTGGGCATCCAGCTCTTGAGCTCCTTGTCGCTCATGCCCCAGACCTCGGCCAGCGAATTGTCGGCGGGGTAGCGGCGCAGCCTCAAGCCCCGCTCTTTGAACATCCCCGGCAGCTTGAGGCGAAACGGGCTACCCATCGTCGAGCCGTCCCAGACGGCGCCGATCTGAGCCGTCGGGCAGAAGTAGGACGTGCCCTTGACGTAAACCCAGAAACCCGGCTGCTTCACGCCGCCCGCGCGGCGGAGCGGCGGCGGCGATAGGCCCAGGATCATCACGTCGGGATCGACGTCGAACTTGAAGCCGTCCTGGCCCGTGTGCTCGTTGCGAACCGTCACCTCGGGGTAGGCCACGACCTTCCCGTGCGTGACCGTGTTCACGTTGCGGCCCGAGCCCAGGCTCATCGGCTCGTCGAGGCGGGCGATCGGCAGCGGCGTGCCGCTGGCGCTGCAGCCGTTGTCGATGCACGAGAGGCAGCGCTGCAGGAGGACGAAGTCGTCGGGCGTGAGATCGCCGGCCAGCGCGACCGCGCCGGCGGTCGCGCCGAAGAAGGCGAGAAGCGCGAAAATGACCGAACGTTTACGACGAGTCCCCACTGCCTTGAATTTTAGCACGCCAGCCGCGGCGCTGGATAGCGCGGCCGCCGTGCTGGAAATCCAGCAGCGCGCCGCCCGCAATCTCGGTGACTTACCGTGGCTGCGCCCCGCGCGCCGCCCGGGTCATCCATGCGCCATATCCCGTGAGCGCCGCGATCAGCGTGCCCGTGCAGGCGAGCGCGACCGTCTGCGAGAGCTGCGGGACGAGGAAGAGATACACGGCCGCCGTCATTAGAATAGTGAGAAACCAGACGAGGGCGACCGCGCTCGCGCGGGGCGTGAGCTTCGGAAGGTAGCGCTCGCGCGAGACGGCCGCGAAAAGCGCGGGCACGTCGTGAAGCTTTCCCGTCGCGTGGCTGGATGATCGGGATGATGATGGCCGCGTTCTTCGGGCCGACGCCCAGGATGGCGAGCGGCAGGTTGAAAAGGTAAAGGAACCACGAGGAGAACCAGTTCTGCCGGAGCGCCGTTGCGAGGTTGTACTGCTCGCTGGAGTGGTGGACGACGTGGCCCGCCCAGAGCAGATTCACCTCGTGCGTGAAGCGATGGCCCCAGTAGTAGCCGAAATCGGCGACCAGCAGGCCGAGGGCGACGACGCCCAGGCTGGGCTCCTCGAAGCGCGCCAGCGACCAGTGCTCGTAGAGCCACATGTAAGGAAGGGTGAACATCGTCACGCGCGTGACCGAGATCAGGAGCTGGTCGAGCACGCCGGTGCCGAGGCTGCCGAGCGCGTCGCCCAGGACGTAGTAGTCGCGCTTGAGCCAGTGGACCGCGAGCAGCTCTACGAGGATGCCGGCGAAAAAAAGCGGAACCGAGAGCGTGATGAGCTCGAGCTTCATTGCGCCACTATACTTTGGTGGTACGATTCTCTCAATGCGATACTCTTGGAAGGACGGCTGGCTCTGCCTTGCGGCGGCCCTCCAGCTCGCGGCGACGATCGCGTGGGCCGGGCGCTTCGATCGCCTGGGCTGGGCCGCGAACGCGGGAGCCCTGGCGGCGATGCTGCTCGTGTTCTACTTCAACCCCATCGTCGTCACGCACAACTTCCTCCATTGCCCGTTTTTCCGCTGGGAGTGGCTCAACCGCCTTTTCGCCGTCGCGAACTCGGTAAACCTGGGCTTGCCGCAGATTCTCTACAAGTACCACCACCTCACGCACCACAAGTACAACAACGACCCGGTCCGCGACGGAACGACGAAAGACCCTTCGTCGACCTTCCGCTACGGCAAGCGCGGGCGGCAGGAGCACTTCGTGCCTTACTGCGCGCTCGGTCTCTTCCGCGACGGCACGACCTCCGCGTTCCTCGAGGTGAAGCGCAAGCGGGAGCTTCCGCAGTTCTTCGCCGAGCTCGCGGCATCGGCCGCGGCGCTCGTGTTCTGGGCCACGTTCGGCTGGCGCTGGCTCGTCTTCGGCTATCTGCCGCTTTTTTACTTCGGCTGGTTTCTCGCCCACCTCGAGAATTACTACGAGCACTTCAACGCCACCGACGCCGGGGCGCGCTTCGCGAACTCGGTGAGCTATTACGGGCCGCTCTACAACGTCTTCATGTTCAACGAGGGCTACCACCAGGAGCACCACGTGAATCCCCAGACCCACTGGACCGGGCGCCCCGCGATCCGTGAGCGCTACCGGGCCGAGCTGCGCGGGGCACGCGCGCATGCCGCGAAGGTTCCGCCGCTGCTCGGCTTCCTCGACTGACGCCTGGCACGCTCATTGCTGTTCCCACGCTCATGAAGCATCTCACCCAGCGAATCATCGTTGCCGCGCTCTGCGGCGTTGTTTTTTGCGCGGGCGTTGACGCGCACGCGAGATCGCGTTCCTACTCGGCGCGCTTCGCGCCGGCGCGCGAGCCCGCGGCCCCGACCTTGGCCGGAAAAACAAGCGTCGGCGCGATGTTCGGCGCGCCGACGGGTGTCACGCTCAAGTACTGGGCGCATTCGTCCAATGCGATCCAGGTCGCCACCGCGTACTCGTTTGGCGGATATCTGGCGCTCATGTGCGACTACCTGTGGCATTTCGATCTGCAATTCGTCGCAGGGTTGCGCCCGTACGTGGGCTTCGGGGGAGCGTCGCTTTTCGTCTCCAACAGCTACGCGAACCACGAGGGGCGTTATGGCGGCACCGAGCTTGCCGGACGCCTGCCCGCCGGCGTCGAGTGGCTCCCGCGCAAGCTTCCTATCGGAGTCTTCGCCGAGTTCGTGCCGGCGCTCACGATCGCGCCAAGTGTCCAGGGCTTCGTTCAGGGAGACGTGGGGATCCGCTTCTTCATGTGAGCGCGGGCGGGCGCTCGAGCGCGCCGCCGCCGAGCGGAAGGGTGAGACAGAAGCTGCTGCCTTCGTTCTCGCGGCTCGCGGCAAGCCGCAGCTCGCCTCCGAGCAGGCGCGCGAGCTTCCGCGAGAGCGCCAGCCCCAGCCCGGTGCCGCCGTAGCGGCGCGCGATCGTGTTGTCGACCTGGTAGAACGGCGTGAAAAGCTCGCTCTGCTTCGAGGTCGGAATCCCGATGCCCGTGTCGGCGACCTCGATGCAGAGCTCGCGAGGGTTATCCGGGGCCACGAAAAGGCGCGCGGTGACCGTCCCGGACGGGGTGAACTTGATGGCGTTGCCGACCACGTTGGTGAGGATCTGCTTCAGGCGCAACGGGTCGCTCGCGACCGTCGTGGGAAAGCCGTCTTCGCAAACCAGCTCGAGCGCGATCGACTTCGTCGCCGCGTGGGCGCGCAGATCGGCCACCACCGCGCGCATGAGCTCGAGCGCCGACACGTCGCTCGTCTCGAGCTTGACCTTGCCGGCCTCGATGCGCGAGATGTCGAGCAGGTCCTCGATGAGCAAGAGCAGCGTCTGGCCGCTCGTTTCGATGCGCTTGAGAAACTCCTCGCGCAGCTTCGCGTCGCCACCCAGGCGCTTGAGGATCTGCGCCGAGCCGAGGATGACGGTCATCGGGGTGCGGATCTCGTGGGTCACGCCGGCAAGGAAGGCCGACTTCGCGCGGCTGGCGTCCTCGGCGGCGTCGCGCGCGATCGCGAGCTCGGCGGCGCGCCGCCGCTCGATCTCGGCTTCGGCCGCCCGGCGCAGCAGGCGATGCGTCTGCCGCATGTCTCGCGCCACCAGCACGATCGACTCGGGCTCGGTGCCGCTGGAGGCGAAAGCGGCATTGACCATCATGGGAATCGCGTCGCCCGCCGCCGAGAGGAAATGGCACTCGACGTCGCTCGCCGAGCGGCGCTGGAGCAGCTCTTCCCGCAGCCTGGCGAAGCTGAAGCCGAGATCGGTCACGATCGTCCCGAGCGCCCGGCCGACGAGGTCGCGGTCGGCGCGGCCGAGAATCTTCGCGGCCGAGGAGTTGACGTTGAGAATCGTGCCGTCGCCGCCGACGACGATCAGCATGTCGGAGATCGCGTTGATGATGTTGGTCATCGAGTCGCGCGACACGTTGGTGAAGCTGAGCTCCGCCGCGAGCATGTTGATGCCGAAGGCGATGGCGTCCAGCGCGTCGCGCTCGGGCGAGATCGGAATGCGCTCGTGCGTCTCGCCGGCGGCCATCCGCGAGAGCTGCGCCATGAAAAGCTCGAAACGCTGGGATTCCGCCGGAATCATGCGTCGAGCTTTCCGAGCCAGGCCACGGCCCGCTCCGGATGGTGGAAGAGCTGGATCGGAATGCCGGGGCGGGCGATGCGAAGGTAGATGTTGCCGACGATGCG